>JBGCES010000039.1:0-7719 GCA_045106545.1 Saprospiraceae bacterium | reverse complement strand
TTTTCTAAAGAAATTCAGGGTATTGAAGCCAAATTTGACGAACGCGAACGTGGTCTCAAAGAGGACGTCCAGCAACTGAATGATCAGCTATTAGAATTGAAAAAGCAGAAGGCGAGTGTGGAGAATATCGTTAAACGGATTGAAGTGATGGAAGGGAAACAAGTGAAGTTAGAACAGATTTCGAGTGAAGAAAAGCGGAAGGAAATCGAACTGGTCAAAGTGCGCTACGAAGCGGGTTTATTGGTAATTAAAGACATGATTGAGTTTCTCAAAACCATCAAAAGCCAATTTTCGGGACTAGATTTTCAACAAAGTTATCAGAGTATTGCCAATCCAAATACCTATCCGTCTTTTAAAAATAATGTAGAATATCTAAAAGAGCGCTTACATAAAAAAGGCATGACGCTGCCCGACGTAGAACTCGGTAATACCTTAATTAATACCGTTTATGCCCTCACGCGCGCGATGGTCAGCGACCAAGATAATAAGGAAGTGAAAACGCGTGAACTGGTTTGTCTATTGGATTTTACCTCGGAAGTTTCGGCAGATTTGCGGATCGTTACTTATGACTTAGAATTTTTGACCTCCGAACTGGACAAGATGATTTCATCCTTTGAGGAGTTATTTGAAAACTATACTAAAATCGTCGGCTACAATCGCACGTTCGCGGATTACATCACCGATGAAAACGACCGTTTGGATAGCCGCGTGATTCCCGATTATTTTGTACAATTAGAAAAGCGTAAAAACGGCGAGCAAGAACGTGATTTGAAAGATTTAAAATTTAGCTTGAAAAAAATTATTGATGGCTACCAAGAGTATGAAATCTTTATCCGCCAAGGTTTGGCGTACTATGATAAATTCGAAAATATCATCTCGCGTTTACAACCTAAATGCGCAGAAGCCGCCGTCATCAACGAAATGAAAACCCAGTTCGACTTGATGCAAACTAAGCTGGCAAAGGCAAAAAGTGATTTTGAAAACGCTTATAAAGGTAAGATTAAGCAGACGTATATTAAGCGATTGATTGAGGGATAGATAAGCAAATGGTGTAATGGTCAAATTGTGAAATGGCGTTTGCCGCGCTCACAATTTAACCATTACACCATTTGACCATCAAAACTCAAAAAGTAAGAATAAAAACGCACATTTCAATTTCCAATGAGGAAAAATTTGGGATGATTCATTTTTACTCCCGCAACTTCGTTTGCTTATTAAAAGACGCATCTACCGTCAATTCACTATCCTTAAATTGCTGTAAAGTCGCTTTTGGTCCATATACCGAAGGCGCGTAAGTGACGACGTAATAATTCATATTGGGTGTGACACGTTCTTTCATTTTTAATTGTAAAAAACGCGTATTGTTTTCTTCCATAAACTGGTCAATCGAAACACCATCTTTTAGTTGTACGATAATTTCGTTTGCTATTTCGCCTGCTGCTAAACCAAAATCAGGGGCTTTTTCTAACTTCCAGCCTTCCATTTCTACGTAAGAACGCATTTGCTTTTCAATAGCGCGCAATGCTTGAGGGCGATTTTCTTTTCCACCAATCCCTTTCTCTTTATCTCCTTCAAAGTAAGTGACTTTCACATAAGGCATGTCAGCGATAGTGCTTTTATACTCATCTTGCATTTCCAGCAAATTCGCATTTCCAATCAAGGTTTTTAGTTCCTTTAATTGCGTATCGTTGAGTTGCATCGACCAGATGCCTAGCTTGTCCGTAAATCGATCTCCTGCGTATTCAACTGCACCATTCTGCTTGGTGGTCATCGTAAAGACGGGACAAGTACCAAAACAAGCACCTGAGGATAAGGCAATTAATTTTGCGTTTTGATCAACAGTTGGTGGGGGAGTAGTTCCCGTGGTTTTAGTAGGAGTACACTGCGTGAAAACAGCGATTGCGATTACCGCTATGGCGGCGAGTAGAACGTAAGTGGTCATTTTTTGCATTGGATTTGTGTTTGTTTAGCCACGTTGAATTAATTAACTCGGCAATATCTAAGTAGGTTGATAGATTTAAGACATTAGACGCTGGACGTTAGACAATTGATCATTAAGTACCTATCTGACTTCTAACTACTTAAACAGCAATTTCTCATATGCCAAGTAATTAACCTACAAATGCTAAGCATTTACTCGGCGGGAGGCGGGTATTGTACTGTTTGAGCGGAGCGAGTTTACAATACTAGAATTTTTGGTTACTTTTTTTCAATGAAAAAAGTAACAATACTCTAGCAAATGCATAAATGCGATAGTTCTTGATTAAAAGTTTAACTAGAGAAACTGCTGCTACTTAAATGATACGGATTGTATCAAAATTGCATAATATTTACCCATTCTTCTTTTTAACGCTATATCCCCATTCTTCCAAAAGTTGAATTAAATCGCCCAGTTGTCTTTCTTCGCGCAGCACGATTCGTGCATCGAGCATTTCACCATCCGCATTCATTTTTATTATTGGTCGTTGTTGCCAGTTCAAATAAGGAGTGGCATGTAAAATATCTAATAATTTACGGCGATTATTTTTAGTTTCATTTCCTGCTTGGGGCTTGATTTGTAATCGATAGTAACCACCAATCTCCTCGCCTGCCAGTAGCAAATAGCCTGAATTTAATAAGTTTGAATAATTGATAAAACGCAATCCTTTATTGGTTCGCAATTTAAGACCTACTCGCTGAATACCAGCAATCGTACCCGTATGGTCACTAAATTTTAAACGATTACCAATCTGTACGCCTTTATCGAATTGTACAATTCGACCGCAGATATAATTACGGATATGTGGAAATGCGCCTGCAAACAATGCTGCGACAATCAAACCATGCATCAGCGGAGAAACTAAGATAAATGCTGCTCCTAAAATTAACACGACGACCAATTCATAAATTAATAAAAATCGGTGTACGTAGCGTTCTGCCGTGGGCTGATAGATGCCAAAAATATTGGAACGATTGAGTATTTGTTTTAAAAATCGCAATACGATATAGGTTAACAATAGCAGTAATGCGATTTTAAAAAACTTAAGGCAAGAGAAGGTGGTGAATTGCATTATTGAATTGGTCATTATTGAATTGGTAATCTGTAGTCTGTAAATTTAATCTAGGCACAATGAAATTTCAAAAACTCGTTTTTTTCCAGCAATTGGGCGACTTCGTTTGCTGCGACTTCATTAATTTCCAAATTCCCATCCACAGAGCGTTTGACTAATCCCATACCGATAAGTCGTTGCAAAATGCTATTGTAACGCGCCTGAAAAGCGGGTCCAAATTGCTTACGCAAACGATAATCATTGGTCTGTTTTTTCATCGAAATCGCTCGTAGCAATACGCCATTATCAGCGTTAATAAAATCAGGCAGTTGGTAATTCAAATCCTCGTTGCGTCTCACTTTATCCTCGTTGTAACGCTCGGTGGCTGCCGACCAGCGATTGAGTGCATCGCCGATATTACCTTCAGTCGCGGTATGAATGCGTTTAGTCATGCGGGTAAAATCTTGCGGAGACGTTTTCTCGCCTTTTTTATTAACCAAGGTTTTATGCGTTGCGCCGTGGCGAATTAGAATAGCGCGTTGAATTTCCGCTAAACTCATTCGATCCAGATTAATTTCTGCTTGGAAAAATTGTTCGAGTGCAAACGTCTTTGCCAAATGCGCCCGTTGCCAATTACTCGTTGCGACCATAAAAAAGATACGGTTAGAATAGCGGTCAATGTAACTCCTAAGCTGGCGTACATTTTCTGCATAGGAAGTATTAGCATCCGTCCACAGTTCTAAATCGTCCAACCAGATAAGTGGCTGATCGTTGAGCGTATTATCTTTAATAAATTGCAAAGCCGGAGCCAATTCATACTCCATTTTTAGGCGACGTCCATTAATTTTGAGCGTACTATTGGGGCTTAATCGAATCGTGTTATTCGCAAAATACCGATTCGCAATCGTATCGCCGAACAGCGTCTTTCCCGCAAAACGCTGACCCGTTAGCAATAATGCTCCCCGAAAGCCATTGCGCCACTGGTCGATAATTTTCTTAGCGTGCGCTAATTCTTCTTCCCGACCCACCCAAAACGAATCACCAACATAGCCACGGGTTAGAAAAATACTGGCGTACTGCGGATTATCGGCAGCGGGGCGATTTGCTTCGATATAGCGCGCAATTTTTTCGGCATTACTCAACGTACTTTCTTGTACGACATCTTTTTTTAAGCGGGTAATAAATGCCGTTCGTTTGCTCCACCAACCGCGTACATTGGTCAGAAATTGATTCTGATTTTGTCGTAGCTGATTGATCGTTGATTGCAACGGAATTGGTAAAAACTCGTGTTTAGCTTCGTATATTCGATTGATTTTCAAGTGGTTATTTAAACGCATTTGAATTAGGCGGAATAATTTTTCTAAATCTTTTTCCCACTTTTCGCAGTTATTGATAAAATTCGTTAGTGGTTGGCAAATGACGGATTTAGCGACTTTTACGTCGGTGAGTACATCGGCAGTTTTATACTCTTGATCAATCAACAAAGCGCGGTTACGGATATTAATCACCGCCATTTTTATTCCGTTTTCTATATTTTCAGTAACTTCTTCTACTTCGTAAAGTAGCGGCAAGATCTCTGATTCTAACCAAGCAGTAGCGGATTTTTTGAAGTTAACTTCTTTGGTTTGTACTAATCCACCAGTTGATGAAATCGGGACGGATAGTTTACCACTCAGGTGCTCGGTAGTCGATTCTAACTGATGGGTAAATGTTTTGACGTGATTAGGAATGTTTAATTTAGCCTCCATTCCTTCTAAGTGTATCGCAATTTTACCCGGTTTTTCTTCTACATTTTCATTGATATATACGACGGTTTCTTGCGCCGTTGATTTTATTTTATCAATGTCGCTATTGATCGCATCCATCGTATATTTTACCCGTTCGCGGATTTGATGAAAGCTAGTTGCATTGGACAATAATTGTTTTTGGGTTTCCCCTAAACGTTCGCATTGTTGTTGGATCTGGGCAAATTGACTACGATAAGTTTCCCAAGGATTTTTTTGCAATCGCCATTGCTCGATTTGGCGTTTTGCACCGCCTTTAGCACCATTGACTTCACTTTTCAATTGTTGCAAATATCCTTGTAGCGCGTCACTGGCAGTGCTGATTTGTTCCAGCGATTGTTGTTTTAAGTTCAATAAGACAGCGTCTTCTACTTTACCTTCTTGTTGTAGAATCTGCCCCTTTTGCGCTTCCAAAATGATGTCTCGCCATAAAATCAAATATGCCTTTACTCGCTCTGCCCAGCGGTGAGTCAATAAAAAAGGAGTTAAAGCTGTGGCAGGAATATCACCTTCATAGGTTAATTGAGCGGATGCTGCATCGCCCACTTGTTGTGCTGCGGCAGTGATGGACTGCGCTTCCGCAATGAGTGCAGCAAGGTATTCCGAATGGGCCGTCGCTTGTGCTACTCGCTGCTGACTTTCCGAAAGCTGCTGATGAAAAGGCATTAGTAAATCCGTTGGGTTTTCCATAGAAAATATAAATAGCTGGTATTATTTCGGCAAAAAAAAGTTTGTACTTACTTCTTTCCTATTTTAAGGACTGAAAGTACGAAAAAAAGTCACTTTGCCCTATTTTGGATTGAAAAATACTGGTTTATTCCTTTTGAAAAATACTCGGTGCTTGTGACTTTTTATGTTTACTTACGTTAATAATTCAGTCGGATGTCCTAACTACTGATGAAAATTATAATTATTTTTGCCCGCTTTCGTTTATTGAATATGCGATATAAATAAATGTGACATGTACAGACGTTTTATAAAACGTCTCTACGCGCAAACTGTTTTTTGTTCTAAACAGTCCTTTACTTCCCAAGACTTTCATCAACGCACAACCTATTTTGAATTATAACCACACCCATTTGTACCATTTGTTTACCCTCTCTTTTTTGCTGTTATTTAGTGCTACGACACTAGATGCACAGACCTATTTTCCAATTAAGAAAGATAAAAAATGGGGCTTGATGAATGCCACCGGGCAGATTGAAATTCAACCCGTTTACGATGCGATTGGTGAATTTAAACAGTATGGTTATGCGGTGATGCAACGCGCGGGTAGAGTAGGGCTTTTAGGTGAAAATGGCGGACAAATTATTCCTGCTAAATACGATGATATTAAGGTGTTAGACTCGCTTTTTATCGCAGTTATGGATAGGGGCGAATGGATGGTCGTCAACTTACAAGAGCAAGTCGTTTTGCCGAAAGGCTATCAGCGCGTATTGATTTGGGAAGGGAAATATTTGGCGTTTATGGAAGGACGCAAGTGGGGCATTCGCTCGGTGGATGGACGTTTATTAGTAGAACCGACTTTTGATGAAATTACGTATCAAAAAGGCTTTTTTCAAACCAAACAAGGTGAGTCCATTGGTTTGCTGCACCCGACGGGACGCGAACTAATTCGACCCGAAACGGATGATATTCAAATTTATAGCGATTCCCTTTTCTTTTTTAGAAAAAACAACCGCTGGGGCGCAATTAATATTGAAGGACGGGAAGTGATTCCGCCGCGATTTGACTACTTCACGAAAGTCTCTTCTAATTTTATCAAACTCATCGCCAATAATAAAAAACACCTCTATTCCATCTCTTTTGGACGACTGATTGCGACGGGCGGTTACGATGATTTTTATCCTTTTTCTAAGAAATACATTATTGTAAAAAAAGAACGTCAACTCGGTTTGCTGGATTGGGTCGGCAATACGGTTTTGTCCGTTGATTTTAATGAAATTCAGCCCTATAGTGCAGGACAATTTCGGGTAAATCGACAAGGCAAATGGGGCATTTTGAACGAACGCGCCGAAGAAGTCATAGCCTTTGATTATCAATACATTGCACCACTTAAGACGCAAGTTTGTGTAGTACGGAAAGATGGAAAATTTGGTATTGTCAATTTCCTTGGCGAAGAACTGATCGCGCCCGAATATGATCGCATCGAACTCGCGGATAATGAAGCCAAAGCGTATAAAAACGAAGCACTGACAGTGTTGAAATTTGACGAAGAAGGACAGTTACAGGATGATAACGAATTTGGAAAACATTTCACTTTTCGGATTGGTGGCAATAATGCTGTTTCACGCCGCTCTTTTGTATCGAACGCCGATGAAAACTATATGCTCGACGATTTTGAGTGGTTTTATTTTCCGCCGACTGATCGTTGGGGATTGCGCAAATACGATGGTACGATTCAAATCGAACCGACCTTTGATTATATACAAATCGAACGCGATTTAGGGTTTACTTTAGTGGGCATTGATAAGCTAGAACGCGCCAATTTTGACCGCACTTCCTATCGTTTTGAGATGGTATATGGTTTAGTGAAAAACGAAGTCGGGTTGCTGGTGACGGAAGTGGATTTCTTGGATGTGCGGCTTGCTGATTTTGATAGTGGACTACCTGCTGCGCGGTGTGTTTTTTCTAACGGGCGACATGGCTTGGTGAGTAATATTGGGAAAATTCTTCGTAAGGATTACGCCTTTATTGGCGAATTTGAAAATGGGCTGGCGCGTATGAGCGTACGCGGAAAATTGTCAGGCGCATTCGATCCCGATCACCCTTTAGAATTGGTGCAAACCTATCTTTCTCGCTTTCTTTCTACTAACTACCTGACCGATTACACCCAACACGACCGCGACTTTGAACGTACTGCGCAATTGGTCTGCGACGATTGCGAATGGGGCTATATTGACACG
>JBGCES010000389.1:0-4992 GCA_045106545.1 Saprospiraceae bacterium | reverse complement strand
CCTTCCAATGCTGGCTGACCAGTCAAAGGATTCACGCCGTCAGGACGTGGCATTGGGTACAAACCTTTATTGCCGTCGTTCCGTGCATCCGCAGCAGCAGTGAAATCATCAGAGATACCCGCCGAAGTGAAAGACTCGTTTAAGTTAAATTCGGCTGCTTTCGCTTGTACATCAAAGCTACCAGATACTTCTACTACAAATTCACCCGTAGTAGGTACGATCAATTCCGCTGTACCATAAGGTGCAAAAGGATCGCGTGGTACATGGTAAGAAATGATTGGTCCATCTTCTTCAGTCAACCAAGAGATGTCACCTAAAGCACCACCGATGTTTACCGTTAACTGGAATTCAGAATCGTATTCTGCGTGGTTAGCGATACTCAACGGCTCACCATTTGCAGGGTTCGTCGTAGCTAATGTACCATCAGGATTACCGTGAATCGGCTCAATTACCATTGGATCAGGGTTACCATCTCCATTGATGTCTGCACCGAAGAATTTAGGTAATAATAATTCATTGTAAGAATTGATTGCATTTGAACCTAAAGTGATGTAACCACCAGTACCTTGTCCCCAAAGGGTGATGCGGTCGCCACAAATACCGTAAGGATTACCTTCTTCAGCAACTGTCTTTTTGAAGAAACGTACTGCGGTACGCGAATCTTGAATACCACGGTAAGCCGCGTTAATCAACGTACTCCGACGCTCCAATGGATCATCACTAATTGGGTTCCAACCTTTACGGTAATCTACTACTGCTACTACATAACCCATTTTAGCCAAACGTGTAGAAATATCCACTAAAACTGGATCTTTCATTGTACCCGTTGTACCACCGTTAATCGGGTTAGGTAAGAAGTTACCCGTAGGGAAATATAATACCAATGGACGTTCCGTTTCCATATCACCAACTGGCGTGTAGATGTCTAATAACAAATCACGAGGAACTGGCTTACCAATATTAGGATCGGATACGGTAAGTACGGTCACGTTATTGGCATAAACTACGCCCTCTTGTACGTCAACTTCTGTAAAAACTTCCGCTAAATAGCGGTTGTCCTGTGCGAATGACTGAGTCGCCACTAATACACACAATAATAACAAAGTGTAAATTGATTTCATAAAATCTTTTTTAATTAAAAAATTAGATAAATGTTTATTGAATGGGAGAAGGGTTAAAGGAGAAAGGTAAAGGGTTTCCCCCTTAGCCTTTTGCCCTTCACCCTTCACCTACTTACTATTGATTAAAAAATAACTCCACTATTTGAGTTTTTTAAATAAAAATCAATTAAAAAAACAGTAAAATTATTTTCTAAAGGTTAAGCAACTGGACAGAAACAAGTAAATTAAATTTAGAGGATAAAAATACGCACAGATGATTGATTTTCAACGCACTGAGCAGTCTGTCTTCTGTCAGATTTAGCGGTCTCTTTTCTGTCCTCTCACTTACTTCTTCTTAAAGTTATAAACCGCAGATATATATGCTAAACGCCCGATACGTGGACCACCGTAAGTCTGGAATTGTTTGTTATTTAATACATTAGATGCGCCCAATTTGAAGGTCGTGTTGATGCGAGTTGCTTTGTAATTAATCTGCGCATCTACCAAGTCATAAGTTGGAATCAAACCGGTGAACTGCGGTGAACCTTCAAATAAGAACCCTTCGATCCATTTGTAATTGATATTAAAACCAATATTTTCGATTTGGGTTGCGCCTAAGTTAATGACCATGTCCCGACCAGAGAAACCGAAGTTAAATTTGTGTTCAGGTGTATTAAATGCAGGAATAATCGGATCGTCGATATCTGAGTTCAAACGGTTCCAACTGTAATTACCCGATACTTGGAAATAATTCGCAAAATAGTAATTCAAACCAATCGTAAAACCTTGCGTAGTAACCGTATTAATGGAGTTCGCTGCGTAACGAAACACCTGCAAGCGATCAGGTAGTCCAGCTGAGTTGAAATCAGCCTCAATTCCAATATTAAATCCTAAGAAGTTATTATAGAAGCTGTAGTAGTAACCTGCATCTACATATAATTTATTGAATAACGTTGTCCGATAGCCCACTTCAAAAGTTCTTACCTGCTCTGGACGAATCGGTGCGATATCGAAAGTTTCTAATAAATTTACATCTAACGATTGACGGTATTCATCAAAAGAATCTATATCAATCAAATCTTGTACACCGTCTAAGTTACCCGCCAAAATCGCACGTCCTACGTTGAAAAACAAGTATTGATCCGCCAAGGTTGGGTTACGAATCGCGGAGGAGAATGACATCCGCAAATAATTCCCAGCACTTGGCTTATAAACCAATGATGCTGCTGGTGAAGCCAACAAATCAAAATTGGAGTTTTTATCTAGACGTAAAGTTGCGCTCGCAGTCAACTTGTCATCCGCAAATTTCTTTTTAAAACCACCATAAACCCCTACCTCGAAGTTGGATAACTTAACACCCGATGTGTCACTAAAGATCGTTCCGTTAGAACGCGGTGTATATAAACGGGCATTTGAACCAACGCGAATTTCATCTACAAAAGTAGGATTGAAAACATATTCGCCGTGAACGTGGTACAGCGATGATTCATCAAAAAAGCGCGTTCCTTGCTGCTCAAAGTTCGACAAGCGCGTTGTGATGCTATCAAATTGAGTTTGAAAACGCTCCGTACCTGGCTCAAAATAATCTACAGAAGCACCAGATCCGGGTTGATTAGCACTAATCCGCGCCTCGTCATGCCAGATGACTAGAGAATCTTGATAAGCTGGATTTGCCCGCCAAGCCTCCGCTGCCTCATTATCAAATACTGCAAAAGGAACACCATCAGAACCGATTTCAATTTGCAACTCAGGATATTCTAAAGCAGAAATACGGGGGCTGATATTCGACCGCCAGTAGTTGATGTAGTCCTTTCCGTAATCCGCATTGGACTTAGCTGCGCGTTGCAAACGTAAAGCCGTAAAATATGGATCGTAAGAATCACCTGCGTTATCTTTGGTTTGGTAAGCGCGCAAGAAAAACTTATCGCGTTTGCGGAATTCGATGCGATTTTGAAAAAACAAGATATTACGTAAACTAAACCGATTATCGCCTTGGTAAACCGTCGTTCCGCTACCAAAATTAGAACTCAAAATCAACTCTGGTGATTCGTCTTCCGCCGATGGCTTCGTTCTAAAGTGTAATGCGCCACTCGCTTTATAATTACGCGTATCATAATCTACTAAATCAATTTCGCGGTAACCTGTACGGTGAACCTGTCCAATCAAACTTTCTTTCTCCCATGGATTCACCCCGGTTAAATCAAGGTTAGAAAGGTATTCATCACCATAAATATTAACTGCATCAAAACCACCTGGGTTTCCTTCTCCCGTATCGGTATCGAAAACGGGACCATAGTTTTCTGCTTCCCAATCATCTGCACGCAGCGCGAAAGCATTAATTTTATACGCCATAAAAGGCAAACCGTCTTTATTATTAACGACATCCGCATAACGAACCGCCGCTTCTAGTAAATTACGTTCGCCCGCTTTGATGGAAGCAGCTAGTCCTTTTTGGTAAAAAGGGTTCTTGGTTTCCATGCTGATTACCCCATTGAAGGCATTGGGTCCATAATATGCAGAACTTGCTCCTACAATCAGATCTACCTTAATTACATCCAGTTCAGATGCACCCAAGAAGTTACCTAAAGAGAAATTCAAACCAGGTGCTTGGTTATCTACCCCATCGATGATTTGTAGTGAACGTACTGGAGAAGTACTATTGAACCCCCGCGTATTAATTACTTTAAAACCTAAACTCGCTGCCGTCAAATCGACCCCTTTCATCTTACCGAGTTCATCGTAAAAGTTATCCGAAGAGGCTTGTTCGATGGCTTTCAATCCTAAAGATTCTACCGTCAAGGGAGCTGCTTTCTGTTTTTCAGAAATCTTTTGTCCTTTGACAACTACTTCTTGCACTGTGATTGCTCCCGAACCTAATTCAACCCGTAAGTCTTTCGTTGCTTCAGGGACAACGACCTCTTTTTCTTCGTATCCGACGTAAGACACTACTAAGGTAACGGGAAATTCTGATTTTGGATTTAATTCAAATGCCCCATCGAAGTCAGTAACTGTACCATTCGTCGTTCCTTTAACGATGATACTCGCTCCGATGAGGGTTTCATTCAAGTCTGCATCAAAAACTGTCCCCGCAATATTCTGTGCGGAGAGAGAAGTTGAACAAACAATTAAGAATAAAACTAAAGTAAAAAAGGTGTTGAACAATTTTTGCATTATACCGAATTATTAAACGAGAGAAAAGTAAAGTTTTTAAAACAAAGGCGAAATTAGTGAATTTTCGCTAGCGAAGAAGATATTATTAAGTTTAAATACAATTTGTCGGCTAGGAAATGTAGGTAAATGAACAAAATTATCGGCATATGTAAGTGTTTTACTAACAGTGGTAATTTTTACGTACCTAAGTTACCATTTGGAATAAAAAACGCTCCTTTTTTAATCAATTTTAGCACTTCAAGTTTACAAATGCAAAATACCCATCCAACAACTTGTCGAATAGGTATTTAATCATCTTTTATATTCAAAGAAATGCGAATATTTTTATTTGGTTAGAATCATCTTTTTAGTAGCTATGGGTTGACCATCAACAATTAAGGTGTAAAAATAGCTGCCTGCACCCAATTGACCAGCAGAAAGCGTGATTTGTCCCGCGCCTTTTTCAGCAATAACGACGGATTGCAACACCTGCCCTTGCACATCGGTAATTTGTAGCACTGCATCATTCGTTGAAGCTGGTAAATAGTAGCGAATAGCACTTTGCGCATGAAACGGATTAGGCATATTTTGCTGTAAAGTAGGTTGTTCACTCGCCGCAGGCAGTGTTACCAATTGATTAGCTACCCCATCTACATTAGAAGAAAAACAACAAGATTGAAGACTACTTTCCATTTCCGCAAGGCGGTGTTCTACGAGATTAGCCACATCCGCTAATTGCGTT
>JBGCES010000388.1:0-5369 GCA_045106545.1 Saprospiraceae bacterium | reverse complement strand
GTTTTTAAATACTCTTTTTTGCGACTTACTGCTGCACGTGGATTAATTACGTTGGTGAAAACCATAGATGGACCAAGGAAAACATCGTCTTCGCAAATGACTCCAGTGTAAATAGATACATTATTTTGCACTTTTACATTACTACCTAAAGTGACATTATCAGCAACGAATACATTTTGTCCGAGAGAACAATTTTCTCCAATTTTTGCAGTCGGCATGATATGGCAAAAATGCCAAATTTTCGAGTTTTTTCCAATCGTTGCACCCGGATCAATTACTGCAGTAGGGTGAGCGTAATAGTTAGTTGGAGAACTAATTGAAAAATTTTTTAATTGTGTTGGAAATGTAACTTAATGTATCTTCGGTCAACTCGGTATGCATCGGTAAAGATAATACCTCTGAGCAAAGCTGC
The DNA here is from genome assembly GCA_045106545.1 of Saprospiraceae bacterium. Lineage (GTDB taxonomy): Bacteria > Bacteroidota > Bacteroidia > Chitinophagales > Saprospiraceae > JBGCES01. The sequence goes on along the minus strand of JBGCES010000388.1, from coordinate 4,957 downwards.
TCAGAAATAGGTAATTTAACATCCTCAGTTACCCATTTCGAATAAGCCTGCTGCTGATGTAAAGCTAACGGATAGTAAATTACTGAAGGGATTCCTTTTTCTTGTAAATATGCTTTTAATTCATCCCGCTTCCCATTTAAAACACGTAGCGTGTATTGATGAAATACGTGGGTAGAATTATATTGACGGGCTGGAATTTGTAATTTTGTCATATTGACAAAAGCTTTATCATAAAAACCAGCCACCGCCTGGCGGGCAGCGCAGTAATCATCTAGATATTTTAACTTAATATCTAATACTGCTGCTTGTAATGCATCTAAACGAGAATTACAACCTACTACATCATGGTAGTACCTGCGTTGTTGTCCATGATTAGCAATCATTTTCAGCTGTTCTGCGAGGTAGTCGTTATTTGTGAAGATTGCTCCGCCGTCGCCGTAAGCTCCCAGGTTTTTGGAAGGATAAAAAGAGGTTGTGCCAATATCGCCAATCGTTCCAGTGCTTTGTGTTGTTCCATCAGGAAAAGTATAGGTTGCGCCTATGGCTTGTGCATTGTCTTCGACAATTCGTAGATTATACTTTTGGGCGATCTCTACGATGGGTTGCATATCGCAAGATTGACCATATAGATGAACTGGCACAATAGCTTTTGTCCGTTCGGTAATCGCTGATTCAATAATTTCTGCGGTCAGATTAAATGTATCTGGATCAACTTCTACCATTACTGGTTTTAACCTCAGTAAGGCGATAACCTCGGCAGTCGCAACGTAAGTGAAGGCTGGTACAATTACTTCATCATCTGGCTCAAGTCCTAGTGCCATCAAAGCAATTTGCAAAGCATCTGTACCATTAGCACAAGGAATTACATGTTTGACACTTAGATATTTACTAAGATTGTCTTGAAAAGACTTAACTTTTGGACCACCGATATAGTAGTTAGTATTTAACACCTCCTGAATAGAAGCATCTACTTCAGCTTTAATCCGTTGGTATTGACCATTAAGGTCAACCATGTTGATTTTTCCAGTAAAAGTATTTGGCTGTATCATTTGTATGGAGCACAGAAATTTTTATCTGTGTCAGATTTAAATATTTAATCTTATAGACAGAAATGTCTGTGCTCCTAAGAATTAAATTACCATCCCTGCGCCAACTGTATTGTTAGTCGCTTCGTCAATCAAAATAACACTACCAGTAATTCGATTTTGACGATATTCATCGACAAATAACGGCTTGGTAGTACGAAGAACGATTCGCGCAATGTCGTTCATTTTAATATCTTTATCTTCCAAGTCGCGATGTAAACTGTTGATGTCCAGTTTGTAACGAATATCTTTTACAATACATCGAGCATCTTGAGTAGTATGTTGGATTGCATATTTACCTCGTAATTGGATAGGTTTATCTCCAAACCAGCAGACCATTAACTCAATATCCTGAGTTACATCAGGTTGATTATTTTCCCGAACAATCATATCTCCACGACTTAAATCGTAGTCGTCCTCTATTAATATAGTTACTGATTGTGGAGGAAAAGCTTCTTCCAGTTCGCCATCGATGGTATCAATCTTAGCAATTTTAGTTGTAAATCCTGATGGTAATAAAGTTACTTTATCCCCTTTTTTAATGATGCCACCCGCTACTCGACCAGCATAACCCCGATAGTCATGAAAATCATCGTTGTAAGGACGAATGACGTGTTGTACGGGAAAGCGAACATCAATTAAATTATGATCCGAACCAATATGTACATTTTCTAAGTAATACATCAAAGTACCACCACCATACCAGTCCATGTTGATACTCTTATCTACGACATTATCACCGTTTAGCGCAGACATTGGAATGAAATCCATGTCTTTAACATCTAATTTAGATGCCCATTTGCTAAAATCTTCTTTAATCTCCTCGTAAATCTCTTCTGAGTAGCCCACTAAGTCCATCTTATTGATACAAATAACTAAGTGAGGTATTTGTAATAAAGAAGCGATAATCGCGTGACGTTTAGTTTGTTCAACTACTCCGTTACGTGCATCAATAATGACTAGTGCTACGTTTGCCGTTGATGCACCCGTTACCATGTTACGCGTATATTGGATGTGACCTGGTGTATCTGCGATGATAAATTTACGCTTGGGTGTTGCAAAATAGCGGTAGGCAACATCAATGGTGATACCTTGCTCGCGCTCAGATTTTAAACCATCTGTTAATAATGCTAAGTTGACCGTTTCTTCCCCGCGACGTAAACTAGAAGCTTCGATAGCTTCGTATTGATCTTGAAAAATAGATTTTGAATCATAGAGTAAGCGTCCGATTAAAGTACTCTTACCATCATCTACTGAACCTGCGGTTGTAAAACGTAATAATTCCGTAGAATCATCATATTGATATGAACTCATTTGAGTAATATTAAAATTTGAAAAGAAAAATGGGAGTTTGTAGGACTAGAATTTAGACCTTTAATAAAACGCCTCTACTAGAAGTAACCTTTTTTCTTGCGGTCTTCCATCGAAGTTTCTGATCGTTTGTCATCACTACGTCCACCGCGTTCAGTCATCCGAGTAGTAGAAACTTCTTCAATAATTTTATCCAAAGTATCTGCTTTAGATAAGGAAACACCGGTACAAGTCATATCTCCGATGGTACGACAACGAACCATCATTTTCTTAACAACTTCTTCTGGTTTTCTTTGAATGACATCGGTTGCGGCAAGCAGTATTCCATCACGCTGGAATACCTCGCGTTTGTGTGCAAAGTACAGAGAAGGCAATTTGACTTCTTCGAGCGCTAAATATTGCCACACATCTAATTCTGTCCAATTAGAAATAGGAAATACACGGAAATGCTCACCGAAGTTCTTTTTCCCGTTAAATAAATTCCACAATTCAGGACGTTGATTCTTAGGATCCCACTGACCAAATTCATCTCGGTGGCTAAAGAATCGTTCTTTAGCACGTGCTTTTTCTTCATCACGGCGAGCACCACCAAGCGCAGCGTCAAATTTTCCTTTTTCTAATTCATCCAATAACACTGCCGTTTGTAAACCATTTCGGCTAGCATTATATCCTTTTTCTTCCGTTACCATTCCATTATCAATGGCATCTTGAACTGAACCAACAATTAAGCGTACGCCCAATTCTTCTACGAGTTCATCTCGAAAATCAATTGCTTCAGGAAAGTTATGACCAGTATCAACATGTAATAATGGAAAAGGAATACGCGCTGGATAAAAAGCTTTACGCGCCAAATGTACCATCAGAATGGAATCTTTTCCACCCGAAAACATAAGTACAGGATTCTCAAACTGGGCTGCAACTTCCCGAATAATAAACATTGATTCGGCCTCCAGTTCGCGTAAGTGGTTGAGTTGATAATTCATGGAAAGAATGGTTTGAGAATAGTTAGTAAGTAGTTGAGATAGTGAGAAAAAAATCCGAAGGGATTACTGACTATCAAATTTATCCGTATGGACTAATTTACTACCAACTCTTCCGATAAATAGTCTAAAATTTTGGTTACACCTTCATCCAAACTTAATTTATCCGTTCGGATTTCAATTACTGGATTTTGGGGTGGTTCATAAGGGCTATCAATCCCTGTAAAACCTTTAATTTCGCCCTTGCGAGCTTTTTTATATAATCCTTTTACATCGCGCTGTTCACATACTTCCAATGGCGCGTTGATATAAATTTCGATAAAATCAGCCGCTCCAACGATGTCCCGTACCATTGCTCGGATTTCTTGAGTTGGACTGATAAAGGAACAAATTGTGATTACTCCTGTATTTAAATACAGTTTAGCAACTTCGGCAATACGACGAATATTCTCTTGTCTGTCAGTTAGACTAAATCCCAAATTACTATTGATCCCAATCCGAATATTATCTCCGTCAAGTACTTGAGCTAGCTTACCTTTATTATGAAGTGCACGCTCTAACTCACGCGCTATAGTACTTTTACCGCTACCACTCAGACCAGTTAGCCATAATACTTTTGATTGTTGACCTAACAACTGCTCTCGATCCTTGCGCTGAAGTAGTCGGTCAAAAATTGGATGAATATTAGTTGCTGCCATTTATTTACTAGATTTGAACATTTGCCGAATAGAACCACGCGGAGCGAATTGCCAAGCGCGCTCGTGCAAATAATATAGTGCGAGTTTAATGAAAAACTCTATTGCTCCGATTTCTAAAGCTAAAGTCACATCACCAGTTTTGAAGTAAGCTATTGCAATGATAGTAGCAGTAGCAATGACTCTCCAGGTTAACCCTTTTAAGATAGAACGGAGATGAGATTCTTTATTCGCCATGGGAAATATTTAATTTGTATTAATATGTTTTGCTAGAAAAAAGCGTGCCATCAACAAATACAGAAATATAGTAATTTAATTTGTAATACGGCTTCGCCGTCGATAAGTCGCAATCCTTATCGCCCAAAGAAAAAGTATGGCGTTGTAAATTCAATATATTTATTAGCTAAATGCTAGAAAACAAACACAGTTAATGTATTTGCTTCGTTTTTCTTAATCGTTTCTTTGATAAATCTCGTGTTTAAGTCAGTCAAAAAAAAATATGCATAACCACGGAATTTATCTGTGGACGTTTTTAATTACTATTTATCTTTTGAACTGCTTCCATCGGAACATCCATTCGCAATTGAAACCCTGTGCTTTCTAATTCTATTACTACTACTTTGCGCTCTGGAGTAGATACTAATTTACCTCTGATGCCAGTCAAGCTTCCAGCAATAATCTCTACATCATCACCGACTATCAATCCATTAGGCTCCATTGTAACTGCATACTCTTCTCCGACTACTCGTTGCATAATGTCCATTTCCCGCTGTGGAATACTGATTAAATTACGTGCGATTTGAACAAACTTAATTACATTCTCCGTTTCCAATACTGGAATATATTCTGCTTGCACGATCTTCACGAAAAGATGACAGTTGATCAA
>JBGCES010000387.1:0-4317 GCA_045106545.1 Saprospiraceae bacterium | reverse complement strand
GGAGTAGCAGGTTTAGTAACGGATGGTGGATTTAGAGATTCCGCTGAAATTGCAAAATTAGCGATTCCGTCTTACCATCAACGACCTTCTGCACCGACCAACTTGACTTTGCACCAAGCTATCGATGTGAATGTGCCTATTGGTTGTGGCGACGTAGCGGTCTTTCCAGGTGATGTAGTTGTTGGCGATGATGATGGTGTAATCGTAATACCTGCTCATCTAGCCGATCAGATAGCGGAAGAGTCTGTAAACATGACGCTTTACGAAGATTTTGTTACTGAAAAAGTATTAAATGGAACGCCGACCCGTGGATTATATCCGCTTACTTTAGAAAAATATAAAGAAGAATTTACAGCGTGGAAGAAGCAACGTTGATAAGATAAAGATCTTCCTTTAAGAACTCAATAGAAATAATATTTTACAATAATTTGGTTATTAGACATGGACTAAACTACAAAAAGTTTAGCGGATGTCCCTTACTCTAAATGTTTAACATTTAAGCAAGACAACTATCATGAAAAAAGTAGTCACTTTCGGAGAAATCATGCTCCGCTTAACACCACCCAACTGGAAAAGATTTTCACAGGCGAACTCCTTTGAGGTAATTTATGGCGGCGGCGAAAGTAATGTCGCTGTTTCGCTAGCCAACTACGGCGTACCTGTTGAATTCGTCACCCGTTTACCGCAAAATGACATCGGCGAATGTGCTTTAATGGAAATGCGCAAACGCGGCGTAGGTACTAAACATATTGCACGCGGAGGAGAGCGATTAGGTATTTACTTTTTAGAAATCGGTGCAGTTAGCCGTGGAAGTAAAGTAGTTTATGACCGCGCCCATTCTGCGATGTCTTCAATTGAGGCAGGCATGATCGACTGGGAAACTGTTTTCAAAGATGCCGATTGGTTTCACTGGACAGGAATTACACCCGCTATCTCACAAGGAGCAGCGGATGCTTGTTTAGAAGCCATTCAAATGGCAAATAAAATGGGCGTTACCGTTTCGACCGATTTAAATTATCGGAAAAAACTGTGGAAATACGGCAAAGAACCAGGCGAAGTGATGCCCGAATTAGTGGCTGGTTGCGATATTATTTTAGGAAATGAAGAAGATGCGGAAAAGCATTTTGGTTTGCATCCCGAAGGACTAGACGTAACGGCAGGACACGAAGTAGATGCTAAATCATACCTTTCCGTTTTGCAGCAGCTCATGCAAATGTTTCCACGTGCAAAAAAAGTGATCACGACGCTACGTGGTTCAATCAGTGCTTCGCACAATACTTGGTCAGGTGTTTTATACGACGGAAAGACCTTATTTGAAGCACCAACTTATCAAATTACGCACATCGTAGATCGCGTTGGCGGCGGCGATAGTTTTATGGGAGGGTTGATTTACGGATTACTAAACTATCCCGATAACGACCAAAATGCGCTCAATTTTGCGGTAGCAGCAAGCTGTTTGAAACATACCATCTATGGGGATGCGAATTTGGCAACGGTAGCAGAAGTGGAGAAATTGATGTCAGGGGAGGCGAGTGGGCGTGTTGCGCGATGATTTTGAAACACATAGGCACATAAAGCGAAAAATCTATGTGTTCTATGTGCTTATGTGTTAAAATTAAATTTGCCTGTCTTCATAATGTTTTATAAATTTAGAATAACATATTTTTCTAATTATAAAACATCAAATCAATGAGAAAACTTACGAAAAAAATCATCAATGGATTAACCTATGAAATTATTGGAGCAGCAATCGAAGTACATAGAGAGATGGGACCTGGACTTTTAGAAAGTATTTATGAAAAATGCATGGTTCAGGAATTAAAGTTGAGAGGTATTGAGGCTGTAACGCAAAAATCAGTACCACTCTTTTATAAAGGAATTGAATTGGACGCTGAACTTCGTTATGATTTGTTAGTGGAAGATTGTATAGTCGTGGAGTTAAAAGCGGTTTTGAAAATGATTCCCATCTTCGAAGCGCAAGCTATGACTTATGCTAAGTTGCTTAAAGTCCCTAAAGCAATACTGATTAATTTTACTTGTACTAATATATTTAAAGAAGGACAAAAGACATTCGTAAATGAAATCTTTCGAGTCCTTCCAGATCATTAAACAATTATAACACACATCAACATAAACACTCTATGTGTCCTATGTGCCTATGTGTTTTTTAAAATAAAACATGGCAAAATTTACCAGAATACAAGTTGCCCAAGTCATGCACGAGCAAGGCATGGTGCCGCTTTTTTATAACAAAGATATTGATACGGCTAAGCAATTATTAGCTGCATTATATAAAGGTGGCGCACGCTTATTAGAATTTACTAATCGGGGTGACTACGCCCACGAAGTCTTTATCGAATTATACAAATATGCTGATAAAGAAATGCCCGATTTAATTATGGGTGTTGGCTCGGTAACAGATGCCGGTTCAGCGAGTTTGTATATGCAATTGGGGGCAAATTTCATCGTAACGCCCGTTTTACGCGAGGACATAGCAATCGTTTGTAATCGACGCAAAGTGCTATGGTCACCTGGCTGTGGAAGTTTAACCGAGATTGCGCGAGCAGAAGAATTAGGTTGCGAAATCGTTAAATTATTTCCAGGTAGCGTCTATGGACCAGGCTTCGTAAAAGGCGTTACTGCTCCGCAACCGTGGACAAATATTATGCCGACGGGCGGTGTTTCTCCCGATCCTGAAAATCTTAAAGCGTGGTTTAATGCTGGGGTATATTGTGTAGGAATGGGATCGAAACTAATGGTAAAAAAAGCGGATGGAAGTTATGATTACGAGCAAATAGCTGTGATCACGCAACAGGCTTTAAATCTAATTGCGGAAATCCGTTAGATTATTACTCAAATACAAATAGATACGCAAACAGGCGCAGTGTCTTCTGACCTGCGCCTTTTTTTAGATCCATCGGCAATAGGCTGTAAAATTTGATCATCAATCCATCTGCACATGAATACGGAAATCTTTTACGCGATTAATCCAGTAAATAATGAACGACTGTCAGGAACATATCGTAACTCCTCCGAAACAGAAATTCATGTAGCAGTGCAAAACGCAACTACAGCCTTTGATACTTACCGCAAAAAAGATAAGCAACAAATTGCGAATTTTCTTGAGCAAATTGCGGAAGAAATTTTGCAATTGGGGGATGACTTATTAGAAAGATGCCATTTAGAAACCGCTTTACCGCTGGCGAGACTGCAAGGCGAAAGAGGTCGAACTATGAAACAATTAAAGCTTTTTGCTGAAGTCGTTCGGGAAGGTTCTTGGGTAGATGCGCGGATAGATACGGCAATTCCCAACAGAACGCCATTTCCTAAATCGGATATCCGACATATTTTACAACCTTTAGGACCAGTTGCCATTTTTGGGGCAAGTAATTTTCCATTGGCTTTTTCGGTAGCGGGGGGTGATACTGCTTCAGCATTGGCTGCGGGCTGTCCCATAGTATTTAAAGGCCATCCAGCGCATCCTGGTACTTGTAAATTGGTGGCAAGTGCTATTCAAAAAGCAGCCGAAAAGTGCGATATGCCAGTGGGTGTTTTTTCCATGGTGCAGGGAAATACCAATGCGGTTGGACAAGCTTTGGTCAAACATCCAGAGGTGAAAGCAGTAGGATTTACAGGGTCTTTTCGCGGTGGAAAAGCCCTTTTTGAACTTGCTAACACTCGACCAGAACCGATTCCTGTTTTTGCAGAAATGGGTAGCACCAATCCCGTCTTTATTTTACCCAAGGCGCTTAAAGAAAGAACCGCGTCAATTGCCGAAGGTATGGCAAATTCTATTACGCTCGGAGTGGGGCAATTTTGTACCAATCCAGGATTAGCTTTTGTGGAGCAAAACGAAGCTGCGGCTACATTTAGTCAGCAATTAGCTACTCAAATCACTGAAAAATCTGCCGCCTCTATGCTAACGGCGGGCATTCAACACGCATATACTGAAGGCATTAAAAACACCTCAGAGAGTAATGGAATCACTACTTTAGCTACTGGACAAAAAGCAGCTACAGACAATAGCGCAACTCCAACCGTTTTTCAAACTTCTTTCAACCATTTCTTACAAAACGAAGCACTAGCCGAGGAAAATTTCGGACCTTCCAGCATACTCGTAACTGTAGAAAACAAAACCCAAATATTAGCAGCTGCAAACAACCTCAAAGGTCATTTGACGGCAACAGTCCATGGCACTGCTGAGGATTTTTCGAATTATGCTGACCTCTTCACTATACTGGAAAAAAAGGTAGGTAGAATCATTATTAACGGTTACCCGACAGGCGTAGAAGTTTGCCCTTCGATGGTACACGGCGG
>JBGCES010000386.1:0-1572 GCA_045106545.1 Saprospiraceae bacterium | reverse complement strand
GTGTTCTATGTGCCTATATGTTAAAAATCCTTTGCGTTTCGTTATTTCTTACGGAAAAATATCCCAATCGGCACGCCCGTAAAATCGAAGTGCTCGCGCATTTTATTCTCCAAGAAATTCTTATAACTCTCCTTGACTTGTTTTGGATAATTACAGAAAAATGCAAATGCGGGGAAGTAAGTAGGCAGCTGCGTAATATACTTTATTTTTACAAATTTACCACGGTGTGCAGGTGGTGGATTGCGTTCGATTTCTTCTTGCATCACTTCATTGAGCGCAGAAGTCGAAATGCGACGATTCCGATTTTCGTGGACTTGCAATGCTAATTCAATAGCTTTGAAAATCCGTTGTTTATTGATAGTCGAAATAAACAAAATAGGTAGGTCATTGAAAGGCGCGAATTTCTGGCGCACCTCTTTTTCATAATCGCGCGCCGTATTGGTTTCCTTCGCGATTAAATCCCATTTGTTAATCAAAATTACTACTCCTTTATTCCGTTTTTGCGCTAAGCGAAAAATGCTCAAATCCTGCGCCTCTACGCCCGATTGCGCGTCAATCATCAGAATACAAACGTCCGAATCTTCAATCGACTTAATCGCCCGCATCACAGAATAGAACTCTAAATTTTCGTGGACTTTCGCTTTTTTACGCAGTCCTGCGGTATCAATCAAGAGAAATTCTTTTCCAAATTTATTGTATTTCGTATGAATTGAATCACGCGTTGTTCCAGCAATATCTGTAACGATATTGCGATCTTGTCCCAATAATGCATTGGTCAACGAGGACTTACCCACATTCGGGCGACCAACAATCGCAAATTTTGGAACACCTTCTTCTAAAGGCGGATCTTCTTCAATCTGTGTCACCACCAAATCCAATAAATCGCCCGTACCACTTCCTGTCAACGAAGACAAAAAATGTGTTTCTTCAAATCCCATACTCCAAAATTCATTCGCCTCCAATAGCCGAGCATGATTATCTACTTTATTGACGACTAAAAAAACGGGTTTATCCGTTTTGCGTAGCAATTTTGCGACTTCCTCATCCAAGTCAGTGATGCCCGTCGTCACGTCCACTACAAACAAGATAACCGACGCCTCGTCAATCGCAATCCGAACCTGATCCCGAATCGCCGCTTCAAATATATCCTCCGACCCTTGTACAAATCCGCCCGTATCCACTACGGTAAATGACTTGCCATTCCAGTCTGTAATCCCATACTGCCGATCCCGCGTTACGCCACTCGTATCGTCAATAATCGCCTCGCGTCCGCCAATGAAGCGGTTGTACAAGGTTGATTTCCCCACGTTTGGTCGTCCTACTATGGCTACAATGTTGCCCATATCTATTGAATGATGATTAGTTTATCCCGAAGCATTTCGGGAATGAATATTGATGTTTTTTTGACGCAGATTTATTATGATTTTTATGATTCAAGTAGGTCGCGAGCGATACCAGGCATATTAATCACTTTAGTCTATATCAAAAAAGAAGCATTCGCTTTTTGAAAACGGGTGCAAAAGTACGGAATTATTATCTTAACCTCACTTTAGCTTTTCTTTGAATCCAACA
>JBGCES010000385.1:0-3221 GCA_045106545.1 Saprospiraceae bacterium | reverse complement strand
AATCACCGTTTTTGCGTTCTTCCAAAATAGCTTCCACAGGCCCTTCACCTAAACCTTTTAACCCTGACATTCCACAACGAATATGCCCTTTTTTATTCACCGAGAAATCCGATTGGCTCTCGTTTACATGCGGTCCGAGTACGGTCAGTCCCATCCGTTTACATTCGCGTAGAAAGAAGGTTAATTTGGTAATATCCGTTTTGTTGTGCGTCAATACCGATGCCATAAATTCGGCGGGGTAGTGGGCTTTTAGATACGCCGTTTGGAAGGCGATAAAAGCATAGCAAGTCGAGTGCGATTTATTAAAAGCATAGGAAGCAAAGGCTTCCCAGTCTTTCCAAACTTTATTCAGTACTTCCGCTGGATGACCATTAGATTCTCCACCTTCTATGAATTGTGGGTGCATTTGGTCAATCAACTTCTTCTTTTTCTTACCCATCGCCTTCCGCAACATATCGGCTTCCCCTTTGGAGAAGTTTGCGAGTTTTTGCGAAAGGAGCATCACTTGCTCTTGGTAAACACAGTTGTGTAAAATGATATTATTGCCAACGAAATTGTGGATGTTCTCTACTGTAATGTCATAAACGGTTTCTGTACCAGCGGGAGTGATTTCGATTATTTCTTCCCAGCGGACACCACTGTTTTGCTTACCGTCATTCGTAATCGCGGAGCGATTGAACCATGAATAACCACACATGGAATGTGTGGAAAGCTCACTTGTCTCTTGTTTGCCAATCACGAAGTGATTGAACTTTTCTATGTTTTCAATTACTAATTTATAGCTATTTTTCACAGTTGTAGAAGGACGTAATAAAAGTTCGATTCCTTCAGAATCGGCAAGTACGGTCGTTGCGTTTCCGCACATTTCATGTGCGGTTATTCGTGGTTTAATTACTTCGTAATTGTGAGACGCGGTTACATCTGCTAATTTAAGTATCGGATACCTCGCAGGTATCCGATACTTTAACTCCTCTTCTTTGGTTTCAATATCAACTTGAATATCTAATCGCAACAACAACGTCTGCAAATCAGTCGCTAAGCGCGAATTATTTACATTAAAATAATATAAGTCATTATTTACATAGCCAATACTTTCCCAAATTTCGGCAACAAATTCTACAATCAGTTTTAGTTTTAAACTAAATACAAATTCTGGAACAGAGCCATTTTTTAAAGTCTGATTTACCGCAGCGACTAGTTCATTTGAGTCACATTTTTGTTCTGCTTCTGCAAATAATTGACGTGGCGTAGCAACATAATCACCTACTTGCAATTCTCCTAATTCCTTCCAACCATCTTCTGTCAAAACACGGTGATTTGCCGTCATTTTTGCTGTGCTACCATTACGCAACTTAACTTGAAAAACTTCTTTTTCACCATTACAGATCCAGTGCGATATTTTCGCGGAAGCGGACTGTAAATCATCATCTACACCTTGTACAGTAAATTTTTTAACCTGATTTTCTAACTCGTCAATTCGCGTTTGCTGTCCAGTTTTTGCGTTATAAACCAAAGTATCACCTGTGACACAAATCCCATAAGTTTCATGGAGATACTCCTCCATCGCCGGCAAATCGTAACTGATCTGCTGCCGCCCATGCTTCCGCTCAATAAAATCAGGAATATACTCCAATGGACCTGGACGATAAAGTGCATTCATCGCGATTAAATCCTCGAAAGTCGTCGGTACGAGTTCCTTCATGTATTTCTGCATTCCTGCGCTCTCGTACTGAAAAATAGCGACTGTTTCACCGCGCTGGAAAAGCTCGTAGGTTAATTCGTCGTCTAACGGAAATTCGTCGGGATCGAGTTCTACCCCTTTGCCATCTTTGATGAGTCGTACCGCATCGCGGATGATAGAAAGGGTTTTTAAACCTAAGAAATCCATCTTCAATAAACCCGCGTCTTCTGCTACGCTGTTGTCAAATTGCGACACCAGCATATCGGAATTCTTATCCGTTTTGACAGGAACGTATTTCGTAATATCGTCGGGCGTAATGACTACTCCGCAGGCGTGGATACCCGTGTTACGAATCGAACCTTCGAGCCGTTGGGCAGTACGAATCATTTCGCCGATCTGATTGTCTTGTGCAGCGAGTTCGCGGAAGCGGTAGGCTTGCTCTTTTTCGTCAGAATTTAATTTGCCTTTTAACTTAGGGGAAATATCTTTTGGTGCGAGGACACCCGCCAAACTCGCGGAAAGGTTATCGGGAAATGTCTTCGTGACCGCGACTACTTCCGATAATGGAATATCCATGACACGTCCGACATCTTTGATAGAAGACTTTGCTTTCATCGCGCCATAAGTAATGATTTGCGCAACTTGATTTTGTCCGTATTTATCAATCACATAATCAATTACTTTTTGTCGTCCAACATCATCAAAATCAATATCAATATCGGGCATCGACACCCGTTCTGGATTAAGAAAACGCTCAAAAAGCAAGTCGTACTTAATCGGGTCAACATTAGTAATTCCAATGCAATATGCCACAGCTGAACCCGCCGCTGAACCTCGACCAGGGCCGACCGAAACGCCCATTTCGCGCGCTACAGTGGTAAAATCCTGTACAATCAGGAAGTAACCGGGATACCCCGATTTACGGATAACTTCTAATTCAAAATCCAGACGTTCGCGGATGTTTTGCGTAATATCGCCGTAGCGTTTTTTTGCACCTTCGTAAGTTAAATGACGTAGAAATTCATCCTGTGTTTTGATGCCTGGTGGTAAAGGGAAAGCAGGTAACAGTACGTCTCGTGCGAGTTGTAGCGGCTCGATTTTAGAATAAATTTCCATCGTATTGGCAATGGAATCTTCGCGGTCGCGGAACAGCGCTTTCATTTGATCCTGTGTCTTAAAATAGAAATCAGAACTAGAAAATTTGAAGCGTTTTTCGTCATTTAATAACGAACCCGTATTCACACAAAGCAAAATATCGTGTGGTTGCCAATCTTCTTCTTCTACGTAATGCGTGTCATTGGTCGCGATGACTTTGATGTTGTACTTTTCTGCGTATTTTAGTAATTGTTGGTTTACATCTTCCTGACTCATACCACTGAAAATCCTTTTTCCAGTTCTATCCTTACCGATGTCCAGATTCTCTAATCCTTTATGGCGCTGTATTTCGATATAAAAATCTTCACCCAGCAAATCCAACCACCATTTTACTAACTCTTCTGCCTTATCTAAATTTCCATGAATAATTGCCTGCGGAATTTCC
>JBGCES010000384.1:0-2354 GCA_045106545.1 Saprospiraceae bacterium | reverse complement strand
CCTCAACCAGCGCCAACAAAAGTCAATGTCTATCCCAACCCCACGCAGGGCGCAACTATGATTGATTTAGATTTATCCAATACCCAAAATGTGCTTTTAGAACTCTACGACTTAAGTGGTCGTCAAGTAGCTACTTTGATTCAAAATTCACTCCTCTCTGCGGGGCAGTACCGTTATGAATGGTCGTGTGAGCAACTACTAACGGGAATGTATTTGGTAGTACTAAACGGTAAAGTAATTGACCGTTTAGTGGTACAGCAGTAGATAATTTACAATATGTTGAGAGGTTGCCGATTGGTGACCTCTTTTTTGATAATACTCAACGATTTGCGTTTAAAGTTGTCTTAATGATTAACACTCAACTTAAACATACTTTTATGCAAATCGGCATCCTCGGCGTTGGTTCTATCGGTTCGGTCATTGCGCGTTATTTGGCGGAACGAAAAGCCGTGGAGTTAAGCGGATTTAATCGGTCAAACCGAGTTAAAACTATTGTTTATTTTCAAAATCAACGTTTTGATATTTCGATTCCGATTCATACTACGCCGCAAGTTGCGGTACGATTAGATTGGATATTTATTTGTTTGAAAGAGCATCAATTTGTGGACGCGAAGCCTTTTTTGGCTAAATTGATTCAAGCAAATACGAAAGTGGTGGTCATTCGGAACGGGCTGCGGCTGAGTAAACCATTAGTACCTTTTCAATCGGATAATATCTTGGCAGCGCAGATTGATTGTCCCGTCGAACGATTGGCGGATGGTAATTTTAAACAATTGCGTACGCCGATTTTGTACGTACCTGAAGTGAAATTAGCAAATGAACTCGAACAATTATTACCACAAATTGAAATACGCAAAGAAGTAGATTTTAAAACGGCGAGTTGGAAGAAGCTAATCGAAAGTTCGGCGATTGGGGCAATTACGGCTTTGAGTGGGGAGACTTGTCACGTTTTTGGAAACGAGCGACTTTTGAAGCTATACCGCCGCTTGGTGGAGGAAAGTCTAATTGTAGCGCAGGCAGACGGCGCACAATTACCAACGGATTTTACGGAAGTATTGATTGAGAAATTGAAAAATTATCCGCCAGAAAAAGGTAGTTCAATGCTAACGGATCGCTTGGCAGGTAAGCCAATTGAATTAGGCGCGAAAAGTGGCGTGATCGTGCAAGTAGGAGAGGAGTATGGCTTGGAAACGCCTTTGCACCGTCTGGTGGTTGACTTACTTTGTATGACAAATAAAAGGAATTAGTGACCAGCAACTAGTTACTTATAACTAATCACTGGTCACTGATTACTAATTACTCCCCACTACCAAATGCATAGCTCACCTTCGCCAATGTCCGACGACCTAAGCGCGGCATATTGGGTAAATAACGGTAATCATTATTAAATAAATTCACTGCGGATAAATCAATTGCTAAACCACTTGCAAAGCGATAACCTACCGAAGCATCTACTAAGTTACGTACTTCCGTGTCACCTGAGAATTGTCCCGCTGCTGCGAAATAAGAATCATCATGCTGGAAAGACAAACTTCCGCGTAATCCTACCTCTGGAGCGTAATTAACACCCAGACGGAATTTATTCTGTGGAATATTCAAATAACTTGGAAGTGGCGCACCTTCTACGCCTACTACGTTTTGCATAAACTCGTTGGTGTTCACCCAAGAGTAGTTACCAAAAACGGAAATATCATTATTCACGTAATATTCTAATCCTAAATCAGCACCCCAGTAATTGCGTTCGTCAAACGTACGGTAACCCGCCGCTAAGTGATTGACACCATTGCTTGGAACCTGATCCGTGGCAGTCGTCGCATGAAAAGGTAATGCTGCAATTAATTGCCCCAAAGATAAGCCACCAAATGCTGGACTTGGAGAATTCAACGCTGCATCGCCCGCCTGCTGGTAAGCACCTGCTACGATTGGCGTGATGGCAGCTGCTGTACCTGCTGCTTCTTCGGCAGAAAAACCAGCTCCTATTAATGCTGCTTCTAATTGAGGACCGAATGCAGCCGATACATTTGTACCCAGATCGCCCGGTAAAGCATCAATTCCTAATAATGCATAGGCAGGTGAAATTGCCGTAAACTGCGAATTATTTTTCTGAGTGACGTTGTAAATATCCAAGGAAACACCCAGTTTATCTGCAAACAAACCTTTGTAACCTACCTCCCATACATCATCCGTACTAATCGCAGAAATTGGCGCATCAACCAGACCTAGTGGCGAACCGTCAAAAATATTAAAGCCTGGAGATAATGTACCAGTTGTACCCAATGCTGCTGGATCTATACCTTTTAAAATCGCACTAACAATCGGTGCAAGTGGCTCGGTCATAGGATCGGCAGATAAGC
>JBGCES010000383.1:0-7625 GCA_045106545.1 Saprospiraceae bacterium | reverse complement strand
TCCCTGCCAGCGATCTTTAGAAAAATGATTAAACAACAAACCTGCTACAACGGGCAAAATGACAATTTTAAGCATACTAATCAACATTGCCCAAAAGTCGATGGGAACGAGTTGATCAGCGAGTAACTTCATTAAAGTTGGCGTAACGAGCGGCGCGAGTAAGGTAGCGACTGCTGTCAAAGTGAGCGATAAAGCCAAGTTTGCACCTGATAAATACGCCATTACATTAGATGCTAATCCACTGGGCGAACAGCCAACCAAAATAATTCCCGCTGCTATTTCGGGTGGAAAATCTGACCAATACGCCAAGCCAAATCCAATAAACGGCATAATCGTAAATTGACACATTAAGCCCACCAAAACCCCTTTGGGCATCCGTATGACATTCATAAAATCTTGTATGCTCATCGCCGTTCCCATACCGAACATGATGAGCATGAGTAGTGGTATGATGAGTTGTTTGGTGTTGAAATCGCCGATTTGGAGAAAGGTGTTGGGGGAATACATAGCGGCGGCTACGGCAATAAATATGCTGATGGTGAAGGTGAGATTTTTCATATTAAATTACTTTTTCCAACACCTCTCGAATCGTTGCATACACCTTCGGCTTCTCATCCAAAAACGCCTTTGGATCTTCCCACACTGCTTGCTCAATATCTTCTTCCGTCTGTGGCGTTAAATCCTTATCCGTCGTGGTCATTTTGTACCAATACGTCTTTTTCAGAATGCGATTATCTTTTTTGGTGCGATAAGTATGATAGGTGAGTTGAATAAAGTCGCCCAAGTCGATGTTTTGCACGCCCGTTTCTTCTTGTACCTCACGTACGGCAGCTTCTTCGGGTGTTTCACCTGGATCAATTTTACCTTTCGGTAAATCCCAAAAGTCGCGGCGATAAATAAGCAGTGCTTCTTTTTTTTCGTTAAAAACAACACCACCCGCTGCTTCAATTTCTTTAAAAACGCTGTAGAAATCTTTGATTAGTTCTTCATAATCTATGGCATACAAAATGACTTGTTCGTAGCGCTGCGTTTTTTCCATCATATCCACGTAGTTGAGGATATTTTTAGACTTGCCTGAGTAGCGACCAATCAATTTTTTGTCATTACCAGGAAAATGGTCGGTCGCTTGTACCGCATCCATTAAAAATAAAGGGCGTTCGTTGATGAGTATTTTGTACATTCGCGTGAAAATTAGTTTGAAAGTGGTTCGAAGGTGGTTTGGAAGTAGTTGGAGATTGTTGAGCCGTCCGCCGTCAACCGTCAACCGTTTACCTTATGCAAAATTTAGCTGCCGGCGTTGCGCAACGCTTATTACAAATTAACGCGATTAAATTGAGTCCACAAAATCCTTTTACGTGGGCGAGTGGTATGAAATCGCCGATTTACTGCGATAATCGCATCGTTTTGTCCTATCCTGAGGCACGTACCTACATTATTGAAGGCTTTAAACAGAAAGCCAGTGAATTTCCAGCGGTCGATAAAATCGCAGGTGTAGCTACGGCGGGTATTCCCCATGGGGCGTTATTAGCGGACAAAATGGAAATGCCGTTCATTTATGTGCGCTCGAAGGCAAAAGGGCACGGTCGTCAAAATCAAATTGAAGGCGAACTGAAGCCAGGTGAAAAAGTATTGGTCATCGAAGATTTGATTTCTACGGGCGGTAGTTGTCTGAAAGCAGTGGATGCGCTGAAAGAGAGTGGGGCAGAGGTAATCGGTGTGATGGCAATCTTTACTTATGGTTTTCAAAAGGCAGTCGATGCTTTCGCGCAAGCGGGCATTCCATTTGCTACTTTGAGTAACTATGATGTATTGGTGGAGGAAGCGGTAAAGGCGAATTATGTGACGGAGGCAGATATTGAAATATTGCAAGAATGGCGTAAGCGAGCGTAAGTTAGTTACTCCACCTGCAACACCAACCCCTTCAAATACGCGCCTTCCACATGAAATAAACTCACTGGATGATCCGCAGGTTGCGTCAAATGATGCATCACACGTACTTTGCGTCCCGCTTCAATTGCGGCAGCAACGATAGTATTGTAAAACAAATCTTTACCAACCACTTGTGAACAAGAAAAGGTAAAGAGTAAACCACCTTTTTTGATGCGTTTTAATGCGCTGATATTCAATCGTTTATAGCCTTGGACGGCATTGTGGCGCTTGCTGACGTTTTTCGCGAAAGCAGGCGGATCAACGATAACGATGTCGTGGTCTTGCTCGTGTGTTTTAAAGAATTTTAGAACGTCTGCCGTATGGAGGACAGACATTCCTGTCTGTCGTTGCTCTTCTTGATTGACAGACAAGAGTGTCTCCCGCAATGGCTGCGGGACAAGTCGTCCTCCATTGAGCGACACATTTTCTGCTACCAAATCCATTGCCTTCTGCGATACATCTACCGAGTGCACTTCCGTTGCACCTGCTTGCAATCCATAAATAGAAAAACCACCTGAATAGCAGAACGTATTTAAAACCGATTTTCCTTTTGCATAGCGTTTCAATAATTCCCGATTATCGCGCTGATCGAGAAAGAAACCGGTCTTTTGACCCGTCTCCCAGTTGATCGCAAAGCGGTTTCCATTTTCTAAAACAATCGTACTCGCACTTTCCCCTAATAAGTAACTATTCTCCATGCCACGCGCATAATTAGGCGGGAGCACTTCTCTACTTTTATCATAAATAGTCGTCAATCGGTCACCATAAATTTGCTGTAAAGCTGCCGCTAAATGTTCTCGCTCACCGTGCATGCCAATGGAATGACACTGTACAACTGCCGCTGTTCCGTAAACGTCAATGATCAGACCTGGCAACCCGTCTCCTTCGGCGTGTACCAAACGATAGCAATTCGTCTCCGCATTATCTACTAAGTCCAATTGAACGCGATAATCATAAGCATTTTGCAGTTTTTTTAACCAAAAATCTGCATTAGGTTCTACTTGTTCAAAAGAAAAAATCCGAACACAGATGCTTCCGTCTTGATAATGCCCCGTCGCCAAATATTCTCCGCCTTTCGTATATACTTCAACGACTTCTCCATCAGTGAGATCGTCTGATTTGCGCTGTACGGCACCCGAAAAGATCCACGGATGGAAACGGCGAACGAAAGCGTCTTTTTTCTTTTTTAAAATAATGCGTTGCATAGAGGACGGTTGACGGTGGATGGCAGAGCTGTTAAGTGCTAATTTTAATGTAAAATTTAAAATGTAAAACCGCAAAATGTAAAAGTCACACGTCATGTTCCGAACTATTTTTGCACGTATTCAGTGTACTTTTAAATTTTATATTTAGCCTTTTACATTTTACATTAAAGAACTTAACAGCTCTGCGGTGGATGGTTGACGGTGGACGACTCGCCCATGGTTTTGGCATCCGTTATTTCAAAATAGGACGCGAAGATAGTTTTCTAATGCACTAAATTTTCATAATGTCATTCATTTTGTTTGAAAATTATTTTCTATTTTCAACTCAATCTTAACTTTTACATTTTATATTTAGCGTTTTACATTTTAAATTAAATTTTCATGACACCTAATCACAAATCTTTCCTCTTAACTGAATTACCTGCCTTATTACGCACCCTACCTGCCGACCGCAATCCTAATTTCGGTCTGATGACCGCGCAGCACATGGTCGAACACTTAACCTATGTAACGAAAGCGATGGTAAAACGTCGGGGAGAGCCAAGTGGAGAGTTAAACAAAAGCCAGCGTTATTTTCGTAAGTTTATTGACAATGGTGCACCCTTTGAGTATCGTCCGCGCCCCAATGTGACAAAAGACAGCTTACAGCCTTTGCGTTCCGCGAATCTGGAAGAAGCCATTGTTGGTTTAGAAAAAGCAACTGCGGATTTCTACGACTTATTTGCATCAAAGCCCGATCACAAAAGTTATAGCGAAATGATGGGCGAGTTTAATTTAGCCGAATTAGAGCTATTTCATTATCAACATGGTCGTTGGCATGCCTTTCAATTTAGCCTGATTTCAGAATTTTCACCTTTTTCTGTGTAAAAAAGAAAAAAAATCATAATTTTTAAATTAATATTCGTTTTTGGCACCATTGTTGCAAAGCATTGAATTGTATGATAATTTTCTATCATACCTATTTTACTCTGTTACACCCCCACCCATCGTTTGCTTTCCCACACGAGAACATTTCATACCACGTATTTACTTTACATAATTAATGTGTAACGTATAATGGATAATGTATAATTCATTACCTCCATTTATACCGTACATTACCTTTTTCTGTTTACTTATTTACACCAATAGTTGAAAGGTGAGAACCGTCCACCGTTGACCGTCCACCATTAAAATTTTTCCACCCATTGATACTTGGTTCTCCATGTCTTGCACTTGGTTTACCCTGCTTTTTACATCCCACCACTTACGATACTGTACTGCTTAGAATAGGCAATTGTGCCTACTTCTAACACTATTATTATGTAATTTTTTCAAAAACCTATTTGTACCACAAGGAGATGGTCTCAAGGAAAAGAGATTGATTATCAAAGGTTTAGGCATTCCGCTACCCCCTTTTTATCCTACTCCCTTTACCCTTCTCCCTAATCTATTGTTTATGCAACAACTTTACCTGAGACAGCTATTCTTATATAGCTGCATGAGCTTATTATGTTCATTTTTATGCTTGCCGTTGGCTTCTGCCAACAACCCTTGTACGGCTTATGTTTACGAATTTAACAATGGCGTACAAGACACTGTGCCGTGTGGAAACGCGGCGAATACTGTTCCTCAGATCGATATTGACGCAGCGGGACCAACCGATTTTCAACTGAGTGAAAATTGTGCGCCTGTATTAGCTGCGCCTAATGATTATGTGGCGTGGTTTACGTTTATCATTCCTTCAGGAGGTAGTACTTTTGAATGGCAAATCATCGAAACGGGACGCGATGATGTGAACTACGAAATTTATTATTCTAACGATGCGGGCGGTGCAAATGAATGTACCGATTTAACCTATTACCATTGTGGAAATGGATTTGTGTCGTGGGAATTATTGGGTGTACCCGATCCTAGTCGAGCTACTCGCTATTATGTCGCAATTTATACCGAAAAAGCGGACGACGATGTTGATGTAAATTTGAAATTTCGTAAAGCCTGTGGCGAATCTTGTCGCAATGCCGATATTGCCGTGGTTGCGGCGGAAGACCGCTGTATTGATGCGGGCGGAAGTACCATTTTGGCTGCCAGCCCATCGGGTGGCGGTGGTGCTAATTATACCTATTTATGGTCACCAAACGATGGAACGATTGATAATATTCACAGTCCAATTCCTACAGTAAACCCTTCTGTAACAACAACTTATACCGTACAAGTGCGCGGCGAAGATGGTTGCCCTGCTTTTGACGAAGTGACCGTGCAGGTTGGTGATTGTTGTTTGTCACCTCCAGAAATAGAGTGTGCCCCGCGTTTTGTCGGTTGCCCTGGTTTATCCACTGATCCTTACGTGACAGGTACGCCCGAGATCATCGAATCTGCTGAAACCTGTTCAGATGTTAAATTTTCCTATTCCGATCAGGTGATTCGTGTTGATGCATCTTGCCCAGGTGCGCAAAAAATACGTCGCACTTGGACAGCTACTTACTATGATTTTCCAGATTTAGAGACGACTTGTGAGCAGATTATTTTATTAAAAGATGATAATGCTCCGCGTATTCGTTTCAATGATGAACGATTGCAGGCGATGGAAAGCGGTGATACGATTCGGGTAGAATGCGATCCGCAGATGCCATTTGGTTTAGAATCTGCGATTGTAACGGACAATTGCGATGAATATCCGATTGTTGAATTTGATGATTTTGTAACTCAAACGGGCGATTGTGTAGAAGATCGCTTTAATTGGATCATGGATTGTCGCTGGCGCGCTACCGATAAATGTGGCAACTCTAGCGACTTCCAAATTATTGTCATTATTGAAGATACAACTCCTCCACAAGCTATTTTTACACCTGCGGATGTAACCACCAATTGTGGTTCAATCCCAGCGGTAGAAACACCTGAATTTACCGACAACTGCTCTGCTGATATTACTATCGAATTAAGCGAAACGAACACTGCCGATGAATGCGAAGGCAGCTATTCTATTTTAAGAACTTGGACAGCAACGGATGTTTGTCACAACGTCGCAACCATCACGCAAACGATTACGGTCGTTGATGACGTAGCGCCTGTTTTGAGTAATATTCCTTACGCACAGACGGTTAGCTGTGAAGAAATCCCTAGCGTGCCGACGAATATCGCAGCCTACGATAATTGTGATGAAAATGTTCAGATTGCGTTCTCTGAGACGATTCAAGATGGTGATTGTGCGGGTGATTATCAAATCATTCGGACTTGGACCGCGACCGATGCTTGTGGTAATCAATCTGTTGATAATCAAACGATTAAAGTAGAAGATAATACACCGCCAAGTTTATTCAATATACCTGAAAATACTACTTCTACTTGTGATAAAGTTCTACCCGCAGCGACAAATATTTCGGCAACGGATAATTGTGATGATGAGGTAAATATCACATTTAGCGAAAGCGAACAAGCAGGTGATTGCATGGGAAATTACGTGATTACGCGCGTATGGAAAGCGACGGACGATTGCGGAAATGCAACTACTGCGCGGCAGACCATTTCTGTAAAGGATAATACAGCGCCTATTTTACAAAATGTACCTACTAACGTTAGTGCAGAATGTACCGATTTACCGGCTATTCCAAATGTAACAGCGACTGATAACTGCACAGTAAATGTCAACGTTTTATTTAGCGAAGACATTCCAAACGATGCGGATTGTGCAAGTGGATATGTTATCACGAGAACTTGGACAGCTATTGATGATTGTGGCAATCAAACAGTTGCGACGCAAGAGATAAAAGTCCAAGATAATACAGCGCCCGAATTTTGGGATGTACCGACTGATGTAAACGCAGAATGTGGTGAAATTCCAGCAGTACCGAATGTGACAGCGACGGATAACTGTGATGAAAACGTAAATATTGTTTTCAACGAAAATGTGCCTACGAACGCAGATTGTGCAAGCGGTTATGTGATTGTACGGACGTGGAAAGCGACGGATAATTGTGGCAATCAAACCGTTGCAACACAAGAGATAAAAGTCCAAGACAACACAGCGCCCGAATTTTGGGATGTGCCAAGTGATGTAAACGCAGAATGTGGTGATATTCCAGCAGTACCAAACGTGACAGCGACGGATAACTGTGATGAAAACGTAAATATCGTTTTCAACGAAAATATACCTACGAATGCGGATTGTGCGAGTGGTTATGTGATTGTACGGACGTGGAAAGCTACGGATAATTGTGGGAATCAAACCGTTGCAAAACAAGAGATCAAAGTACAAGACAACACAGCGCCAGAGTTTTGGGATATACCTACTGATGTAAATGCGGAATGTGGTGATATTCCCACAGCTCCCAATGTAACAGCGACTGATAATTGTGATGAAAATGTAGATATTATTTTTAACGAAAATATACCTACGAATGCAGATTGCGCAAACGGTTATGTGATTGTACGGACGTGGAAAGCGACGGATAATTGTGGCAATCAAACCGTTGCAACACAAGAGATAAAAGTCCAAGACAACACAGCGCCCGA
>JBGCES010000382.1:0-20899 GCA_045106545.1 Saprospiraceae bacterium | reverse complement strand
GTAAACACCGTATAATACACCGACAACTGAAAAATAGGATTCAGTAATGCCCATACTAATCCCAAGCTACTATGATAGTAACGTTTTTTAAAGTCCACTTTCGCTAAAATCCAGATACGCTCCAGCCGATTGTTGGCAGGTATGGCTTCCAATACTGGTCTTAGAACTTTATTTACAGTTTGATTCACAATCTTTTTTTAAATCCAAAAAACTACACGTCTAGCGTAAAATCCGTACTTAACAACGTTAAATTTGGGTGATAATACGAATCTCCACTTTCCAAAAGCACTTCCCATTTCTTCCAAAATGCGCTTACTTCTCCAGCAGCCCGATTACGTTCGGCAGAAGATTTATCTTCACCTCGGCTGATTGATTCTAAATGATATAAACTCACATCGGGCGTATAAATGATTAGTTGTTCTCTCTGCAACAATTCTAGACAATAATCTACATCATTGCCCGCTACTGGAAATCGCTGCGCATCAAAACCATCAATGGTTTGAAATAATTTCTTCTCCGTTAACAAACAAGCTCCCGTAACCGCAGAAACCTGCTGCGTTACATTCAATCGCTTGAAATAGCCTGAATACTCCGCTGGAAATAATTTATGCCCATGCTCTGCCGTACCTCGAACTTTCAAAAGCACACCCGCATGTTGGATCAAATTATTCTCGTATAACAACTTAGCACCTACTGCTCCTACTTCTTCCCGTTGCAACTCCGCCACCATATTTTCCAACCACCTCGCTTCAATTGCCACCACATCATTATTTAAAAACAGTATATAATCCCCCGTCACCTGTTCAACTGCCCAATTATTAATCTCTGCAAAATTGAACGGCACATCATAGCGTTCGTAGCGCACATTTTCTTGTTTCACAGTTAGGCTAGCTAAGTATTCATAAGTAGCTGACTGCTCGCTATTATTACTGACGATAAATATTTCAAAATTAGGGTAACGAATCGTAGCCAAAAGGCTTTCTACACAACGTTGTAGCATTTCGACATTATCCTTAGTCGGTATAATAATGCTCACTTTCGCATTCGTCTCTATTGCTCGCCGAATCCGCATCGTCTGCGGTAATAGCCCTTTTTCCACTTCCGCTTTTATCTGATTAATGTTTAAATAATTTTCAATCACACTGCGGCGTTCTTCGACATTAAAAACCATCGGTTCACCTAAATGAAATAACATTTTCGGACAATGCTGAAATACTATTTGTTGATTGATTAATTTTAAATAAAAATCATAATTGTAATCCTCTACTAAATCTTCCGTCAACCAATTTACCAACTCACCAATTTCCTTTTTTACTATCATTGGTGAATGAATATAATCGAACGACAATAAATAATCTAAGTTAAAATCAGGTTTAAAATGCGGTTCAAAGCGATTACCATTTTCGTCAATCCGATCCGAATCAGCATAGACAACGGATGAATTGTTCGCTTCAATAAATTCAACTCCCTGTTGAAACGCAGACTCCACTAAACTATCACTTGCACGCATCCACAAGATATAATCACCCTTACTTTGCTGAATTCCTTGATTGATACGCTGCGCAGCACTATTGCTTTTTACCCTAATTGTTTTACAATTTAGGCTTACAATAGCATCCGCATCCTTGTCTACAATAAAAAAAGCTTCCCAATTGCGATAAGTCTGTGCTGCTAAAGCCGAAATTATTCTTTGTACATGCAGCTCGTTCGCTCCAAAGGCATCTATGGTTATACTCAAAGATACATCCGCTTGTTGCAAAGAAGACTGATAACTTTTGGGCTGCCTTTGCAACCACGTTTGGTATTGCTGATTATAAAAATCTGTTTTTTCTACTCCTTCCGCAAATTTTGGATCTTCTCGCAATTCACGATGGAGAAATATATCTTCTTCCGCTACTTGATTTTGGGTCAACAACCGATGAAAATTTTTTAAAATAATCAGCGGTGGCTCACTCCGTAGCGCACGAATTAAAACTTTAAAATTGTTGACATTTAGTTTATTTAAAAAGGAGAAGGGGTGACGTAGCGCAGTTTGCAAAAAATCAGTATAAAATTTAATTTTCTTACGCACGTTATGCTAACTTTTGTAATGCCTGTTCAAATGCTTCCTGATGGCGTTGCCATGAAAATTGGGATAAATCAGGCTTTATTTCTTTTGAATTTTTTTGTCCATTCACGGATATCAACGCCGCCATTAATTCCTCAACTGAGGTAAAATATGTTGATTCCTCTCCGCCTACTTCTACTAAACTCGAATTTTTTGCCACAATACATCGCGCTCCACAAGCCCTTGCCTCTACTATCGGTAAGCCAAAACCTTCGTAAATTGAAGGATAAATGAATCGCTCACACATCGTATATAAGACTGGCAAATCTGCAAATTCTACGTAACCTGGCAACACTATATCAGATCGAAAAGGATGGTTTTCTAATTGTTCAAAAAATGCTTCACATTTCCATCCTTTGCTACCAACAAAAACCAGTTGATGCGCCGCGCCTATTTCTTTTTTAAATTGCTCGAATGCAGTTAGCAATACCGATAAATTTTTACGCGGTTCAATCGTTCCTACATTTAAAAAATAGGGCTGTTGAATACCATATTTTGTCAATACGCTTGCATCTGTTTTAGGTTGAAAATTATCGGCATAGCCCAAATAAATGCGTTCTACTTTACCTTTGGTTACGGGATAAACTTTTTCAACATCCGCCTTGGTATGTTCCGAATTGGTAATTACCAAATCTGCTTTGCGCAAAATGGTCGGTAAAAACCACTTTTGTAAATAAGAACCTCTCCACGTATGAAATTGCGGAAATAAAATCGGCGTCAAATCGTGAATAAACGTAATGCGCTTAATCCGCTTTGGCAAATTAAATGGTCCAAAATGCGCTGGCTCAAAAACTGCATCTACGCCCAATCGCCAACAAACCCAAGGAACCACAAAAAACAAGCGAAAAGGTAGATAGCCAGGCAAAGCATAAATGGGCAAAACCACGTTTTCAAATTCAGGAAAATCATTATCCTCCTGTTCTCTGATCAAAATATATTCGTGTTGCCGATTCGGATTGGCAGCTAATGCCCGCAGTAATTCTTTCAGATATACGTGAATACCTGCATTCTGATTATCTAATGGTCCCGCAAGAATAGCAATTTTCACGTTTTATTTATTTTGAAACAACCGTGTGTTTGATAAACCCACGCTATAGAAAATCAACAAAATACTGGTCAAAATCACGCCTTCCAATGGCAATACGACGTGATAAGTTACCTGCGGGTGTACGACCGACCAAAAACTTTCTGGCAATACCTTGACCAATAAAATTGGTGGCTGCACCTCGCTTCCTTGCGGATAAATTCCCAAATAGCCAGAAAAATATAGACCCGCTACTCCCAGTACAATCACCAAAGAGGTATAAAGAACTGATGATTGATACCATTTGACGCTTCGAATTTTCACTTCCGCAAACGAATATGTTTTTATAAAAATCAACATCATCGCTGCGCCTAGCAAATTGATAATCACATCATTAAAATCGTAATAATCAGTTCGTTCAGGAGACAAATAAAAATATTGGTATCCTTCGTCAATAGCACCTAAAAGCGTCGCCCAAAATAGCGTTTCGCCATAGCGAAAAGTCAACGAAAACAACAGCAGTGTCATGCCTGCGTATTGAAAAAAGTGGACTATTTCTATGTTAATAACGAATAATGTATTGAGCGCGAGTATAATTAGCCCGATAGTGATGAGCAGATAAATACTAATGATTTTCTTTTCTGGATGCCGTTTAATTCTTTTTAAAAATGGAATTAAGAATAACCCAAAGCTAAGCGATCCTAAGAGTAGAATAATCAAATTGTAGGTGTCGCGGGAAAGATGACCGAAGATGGCAACTGTAAGCCGACCTACTTGTTCGTGTGGCAGAACGACCAACAAAAAGTAACTGACAAGTAAGAGAATGTTGATAAGTCTTCTATGACTTAACCATAGAATGAGACTTTTCATTTTTCTTATTTTTGTTCACAGGATCAAACCGGTTTTTGAATACTACTTTTATAATACGTTCCTAGACAAATTTCGTGTTAGACATAAAATGATTAAAAAAAGCAGCCTAAGTATTGACCGAAAAATAAATTTACACTTTGATTTTTTCAATTGATAATTTTATCGCATAAAAACCATTCATTCAGAAAAATTGCCATTTGAAAAAATGTAAATTTATTTTTTCGGCGTTTCTAAGGGTAACTTTGAAAACATTTTTGGCTGATTTTTACGTGATTTATTAAAAAACTTTCTAATAAAAGCAGTTTTCGATTTCCACTGCAAAGATGAGAAATTTTATTGATTTATAGAAAGATCTAATATCTTAAATTGAACTTTACGCGTAATTATCATGCCACTTTAATCGTCAATTTATTACTTTTATCGACTTATTAAACAAAAACTCAGTAATGTACAAATACCTTCTTTTCTCTCTCTTTTTTCTTTTTGCTTGTTCTAGGACAACACAAAAAGTAACAACAAATACTACTACCGATTCCGTTTCAACGACGAAAACGAAAAGTATTTTACAACCTACCAGTACAGATGGGAGCTACCCAGCTGGCTATCTTTCGCAAGCGACTTATCAACAGTTGAACGAAGAAGAAAAACCAATTTTCGCGCAGCAAATGGCACAAGCCTACGCTATCGTAGATGGACACGTGGATCTTCCCTACCGTTTAGTCACTAAGAATTTCCGCTTAACAAAAGAGTTTTTACAAATTCCTATCGAATCAGAAAGTGGCGATTTTGACTATGTGCGTTCCCGCAAAGGTGGATTGGATGCACCTTTTATGTCCATTTATATACCTGCCGATAAGCAATTGGATGGCACCGCAAAAGTATTCGCCGATACGCTAATTAACATGGTACACAATATCGCTGCGGCGCATCCCAAATATTTCCAGTTAGTCAATCAACCTAGTGATATAGCTAAAGCGCGTAAAGCAGAGGCTGTTGGCTTACTAATGGGAATGGAAAATGGTGCTCCTGTAATGGATGATGTCAAAAATGTGAAATATTTCTATGATCGAGGCATTCGCTACATCACGTTGACCCACTCAAAAGATAATCAGATTTGTGATTCGTCCTACGATACGACGGGCACTTGGAATGGATTGAGTCCTTTTGGTGAAGAAATTGTCAAAGAAATGAATCGTGTAGGTATGCTCGTCGATATTTCGCACGTTTCGGATAGCGCATTTTATGACGTCATGAAGATTGTCAAAACGCCCGTCATCGCTTCGCACTCTTCTATTCGTAAGTTCACGCCAGGTTTTGAGCGTAATATGAATGACGATATGTTGAAAGCATTAGCGGAAAATGGCGGCGTGATTATGATTAATTTTGGTTCTAATTTTTTAGATGGGAATCTACGTAAACGCTCGGAAGAACGACGTGCGGAAATCAGAAAGTTATTGCAGCAAGCAGGTGTATCAGATGAAGAAGAAGCGGGTAAGAAAATCATCGAAGCATACGTCAAAGCAAATCCATCGGTTTATGCAGATGTGCAACTAGTCGCTGATCATATTGACCACGTGGTCAAATTAATCGGTGTAGATCATGTCGGTTTCGGAAGCGATTATGATGGCGTAGGAGATACATTACCGACAGGTCTAAAAGATGTGGCAGACTTTCCTAATTTGATTAAAGTGCTACTAGATCGAGGATATTCAGGAAAAGATATTGAAAAAGTCTGCTCTGGTAATTTGCTCCGCGTTTGGAAACAAGCAAATGCTACCGCTAGTAAATAAATCGAAAGAAGGATTGAAGTAGCTGACAACTTCAATCCTTCTAATTTGAGAACAACCGTCAAACCACCCTCGAACTACTTCCGAACCATTTCGAACTATTTTCTCCGCATCTCTCTCACCTTCTTCGGTCCAAAATACAACCAAAGCCCCGTCCCAATCAGAAATAATACACCAAATCCGAGCGTATTCATCGAAATTAGTTTAAAAACATCGCTCACGATAGAGCCATCGTGCAATGCTTCAATCCAATCCGAATGCCGTTTAGCAATAGATTTCACCTCGCCCGAAGTGCCATCAATTTGTACTTCCCAATAGCCTTGATCAAATAGCACTTTTGCAATCCCTTTCGATGGACGCACATCAATTCGATCCACTTCATTGCCTTGCTGTTCGGGATATGCGACATAAAAAGCAGTAGTTGCCAACTGCGCCAGTTCTTCTACTGACTTCCAAGTTTCTAGCGACTTACTCACCCCCTTTTGGGTAGGTGGTTGAATAATATCTACCTCTTTTTTTAGCGATAATAAGATACCAGTCACCGAACTAATTAGCAATAAAGCTGCTAAGAAAAGCCCAAGGTAGCGATGCCAAACTCTCGACTGGCGTAAGGAGGTAATGTATGATTTTAAATTTGCCAAAGGGATATTCGATTTAACAATTAAATTTTACGAATACAAAATTAAGACTATAAATAAGATGAAAAAATAAATACTACTTTTAAAATGACGATTTTTTCTATAGTTTCTCAAACCATACAATAAATACTCATTTTTAAATTACAGCATTTGTTTTTTCAAAATTCATTTTCATCGTCATTTTCGCATACTAAGTCGAAACCTACTTCTTGCATACGGAAAAATCCAACTAATGTTAAACTATGTTTCCTCCCATTAGTTTCTATTCCCATGCCTACAAATGAACCATTTAGTATTGCCGAAATAATTAAACACTTAAGATTTAGAATTAGCCTGCCCCGAAGAATTTCGGGGACCATTTTTTCTATATTTTTCAAATAGT
Organism: Saprospiraceae bacterium; assembly: GCA_045106545.1. Lineage (GTDB taxonomy): Bacteria > Bacteroidota > Bacteroidia > Chitinophagales > Saprospiraceae > JBGCES01. The sequence continues at coordinate 14,091 of JBGCES010000382.1, read as the reverse complement.
ACAAAAAATACTCATTTCTAAATCGTTTAATTAATTATTTCGGCGTGGCTTAACCATCAAACAATTCAACCATCAATGCATTTTACTTGGTTGCTCAAAATGGCGTGGCGCGATAGTCGCCGCAATCGTGGTCGCTTGTTGCTTTTTATTTCTTCCATTGTGGTCGGAATTGCGGCACTAGTTGCGATCAATTCCTTTGGCGAGAATTTACAACGCGATATCAACAGCGAATCTAAAACGTTGTTAGGCGCAGATTTAGTTTTGCAAAGCAATTTCCCCGTCAGCGATAGCATTATACAATTATTTGATACGCTACAAACCGAACAATCGAAATCGACTAGCATGGTTTCGATGGCGTATTTCCCTCAACAGGAAGCAACTCGTTTGGCGATTATTCGTGGACTTGCTGGCGACTATCCTTTTTATGGAAAGTTTTCGACTGTTCCAGTTGAAGCGTATCGTACTTTTCGGACGGATAAAAAAGCATTGGTAGATAAGACCTTGATGCTGTCCTACGATCTGAGTGTTGGTGATTCCGTAAAAGTAGGTGAGGTAACTTTTCAAATCGAAGGACAAATTAACTCTGTTCCTGGGCGGGCAGGCGTTTCGGCTGCTATCGCACCGCTGATTTTTATTCCCGATCAATATTTACAACAAACGGGCTTGGTACAAACGGGCAGTCGTATCGGATATGATTATTATTTCAAATTCCCTGCCGCCGTCAATGCCGATACTTTAGCTACCCGCCACGAAACCGTTTTGCAAGAAGCAGGCATTCGCTCCGAAACCGTAGAAGGTAGGCGACAAGGTGTCGGCGAAGCACTCGGTAATATGACTACGTTTCTAAATCTAGTCGGATTTATTGCGCTTTTGTTGGGATGTATTGGCGTAGCGAGTGCCGTACACATATATATTAAGGACAAATTAAAAACAGTTGCGATTTTGCGCTGTCTGGGCGTAAGTGGTAAACAAGCATTTTATATTTATCTCATCCAAATTGCAGTGATTGGCTTCATCGGTGCGCTCATTGGGGCTGCGTTGGGTAGTTTATTACAAATTTTACTTCCCTACGTGTTAGATGATTTTGTACCCGTTGAAAAAATTAGTACGGATATTTCGTTGCTCGCTGTCGGGCAAGGTATTATCACGGGTCTGAGTATTGCGTTACTCTTTGCTTTATTGCCATTGTTAAGCATTCGGCGAACTTCGCCGCTGCGTACTTTACGTGCTTCTTTTGACAACGACCAACAACAGCGCGATCCGTTACAGTGGCTAGTTTTTGGATTGATTGCCGTTTTTATTGTCGGATTTACTTTTTTCCAAACAGGCATTTCCGTACAATCACTCTTTTTCCCTATCGGGATTTTAGTTGCGTTATTGCTACTCACGGGCGTAGCGCAGTTGATGATTTTAGGAATAAAAAAATTCTTCCCAACTCAATGGAGTTACGTTTGGCGACAAAGTATCGCCAATTTATATCGTCCGAATAATCAGACGCTGACGCTAGTCGTTTCGATTGGCTTAGGTACATTTTTAATCGCAACACTCTTTTTCACACAGAATCTTTTATTGCAGCAAATCGAGTTTTCGGGCGGCGGAGAGCAGCCAAATATGATTCTTTTTGATATTCAAAATCCGCAAAAGGAAGGCGTTGCACAGTTGGTTAAAAATAACGGGATGTCCGTTATTTCGGAAGTGCCAATTATCACGATGCGGCTCGAAACAGTCAACGGTATTACTCAAAGTGAACATTTAAAAGATACGCTTTCTGAACGTAGTGATTGGATCTACAATCGCGAATATCGCGTCACTTACCGCGATACCTTAACGGAATCGGAGACGATTATCGAAGGTGAATGGATGGGTGAGCACAAGCAAGGCGATACTTTATTTATTTCCGTTGGCGAAAGTATTATGGATAATTTGGATGCAAAATTAGGCGATCGCATTGATTTTAATGTGCAGGGACGACTTTTAGAAACCTACATCGGTAGCGTCCGCGAAATAGATTTTGGTCGTGTGCAAACTAACTTTTTCGTACTATTTCCTACTGGTGTTTTAGAACGTGCGCCCCAGTTTCAAGTGATCGTCACGCGTACCGATTCAGTAGAACAATCAGCGCGTTTTCAGCAATCGCTGGTACAAGCCTACCCCAATGTTTCCGTGATTGACCTCACCCAGATTCTGAAAACAGTAGATGACGTTTTGACGAAAGTCTCCTTTGTCATTCGCTTTATGGCGTTGTTTAGTATTCTAACGGGTATTTTGGTATTGATCAGTTCGGTCGTATTGAGTAAATATCAACGAATTAAGGAGAGTGTTTTATTGAGAACCATTGGTGCGAGTCGCTCGCAGATATTGTGGATCAATGCGCTGGAATATTTATTACTTGGTTTATTAGCAGCTTTGACCGGAATTAGCTTAGCATTGATTGCCAGTTGGGCATTAGCGGTGTTTAGTTTTCAAATTCCATTTTCGCCAAATTTACTGCCTGCGTTAATTTTAACGATAGCCATTACGGGTTTAACCGTTTTGATTGGCATGTTTAATAGTCGAGAGGTATTGAATCGTCCGCCACTAGAGGTGTTGCGGAGTGAGGTGGGATAACTAATTTGCCATACATCGGAGCGCAGCGAAGTTTATGGCAAATTTAAAAAGAGCTAATGTAAATTTCTGCCAGAAACTTCGATGTCTGGCAGAAAACGTAAGTTTTAAACAAAAATCTCCAACACCTCAAAAACATCATCCAACTCATCAAACGACTTGTACCCTACTTTTTCCTCTAATCCGCCGCGTACATTGATTCCGTACGGATGTAACGTTTCCAAAACCTCCTCCACGATCGGCGCGGTAAAATCCAAGCCAATCAAAATTTGCTGTTCGCGACAAGCAGTTTTTAAATAATCTAAAGTCAGATGCTTAGCCGCTTTCAATTCTTCCCACGTCCAGCCGTTTTTAGTAAAATCCAACAAAAAGGTAGTTGCGTAAGGCGCATAATCCGTCAAATAATCTTGTAAATCCGCCTCGTTAATATCTCGTTCGATGACAACTTCTTTGATAATTTCCTGTCCTCGCAGATCGATTAATTCCTCTAATGATAGCGACATATTTGCCTGCACAGTATCTAAATTAAGCAACTCCAACGCCGCTTTAATGTCTGCTGTATTTTGTAAAGAGAACTCACCCGCGATTTTCACACCATCGACCCATTCTTTAATCGCCTTGATATTTTGCAATGGAATCGCATGCTCCGATCCTTGATTCAAATCAAAACCCAACCACTCTACATCCCAAGCCGCAAAATAACGGGCATCCGTTAAATTGGTAATAGAACTTGCTTTTACTTTAGTCTTTAACATCTTTTAAATGTATAATATGTAATGTATAATTATGCGGCGCGAAGATAAGTAAATAGGGTAAAGCACGAAAGACAAAGAACGAAGTGAGTTATCTTATGATTAGTTAAAAAATTAACACACATAGTTATCCTTTCACCTTTTAAACTTAGTCCTTTGCCTGTCTTAACATTCTCTTACTATTTGACACCATTTTTAAGTCGTACTTTTGCTTCAAATTTATCACAAAACAAATTTTACTACGATGAAAAATATACTGTTTTTTGCTATTTTGCTATTGACTTCTGCTACTGTTTTTGGGCAAACCAAATATATGACCAGAACAGGACACATTCAAGTAGAAGCAGGCAATAATGTAAAGGATATTGTTGCAGACAACTACCAAGTTGCAAGTGTTTTAGACACCAAATCAGGTGCTATTAATTTCACGGGATTGATTAAATCTTTTGAATTCCAATTGGGCGCAGTAAACCGAATGTTCAATAGTCGGCAACTCAACGTAACCGAAAATCCCAAAATCAAATACGAAGGAAAGGTTACTAATCTTACAGCTATCAACTTCTCCCAACCAGGAACTTACCCAATCGAAGTAGAAGGTATCCTTTATATTTGGGATGAAAAACGCATCACGCCAGCCAAAGGGCAAGTAACCGTAAATGCAGACGGAACGTTGTCAGGCAAAGCAGATTTGATGATTTTCATCGAACCTCAAAGTGTAAAAAAAGTAAATGATTTGATGAAAGAACGCTTACCGAGTATCGTAAGTGTAGATGTAAATTCACTCGGAATCACGCGTAAGATTTTAATCAAAGCAGAAATGGATTATCAAGCAAGGTAGTAAAGTTGATGGGTTGATCGAGTTGATTCAGTTAACTTAGTCAACCAATGAACTTATCAACTAATCAACTCAATAACAATGTCTAAGACCCTCAAGTACTTTCTCTATTTTCTCCTCAGCATTGCCATTATGGGCGGCTTGATTTTACTCTTTTTATTTTACGCTCCGGAGAAAAATCTACAAAGCGAAACCGCAGATTTACAAATTTCGGCAACGGAATTATTTACTCAATATGAAGCCAATGAAACTGCGGGTAATAAAAAATATATCGATCGCATCATTGACGTAACGGGCGAAGTGGCAGAAATTTCGGAAGACGAAGATGGATCTCCCGTCGTAATTTTGCGGGAAGCAGATGCTTTTTCTGGCGTACTTTGTACCTTAAAAGATTCCGAACGCGATGAGGTAGAGGACTTGAAAGTTGGACAGCAAGCCACTATTCGAGGTTTCTGTACGGGTATGTTGATGGATGTAGTATTGAATAAATGTGTGGTTATCGACTAAAATTATGAAAGATTTACACGTTACGCTTATCCAATCTGAGTTGCGATGGGAAGATGCTGCGGCGAATCGGGCTAATTTTGCTAAAAAAATTGAACGCCTTACCGAGCCAACAGATTTAATCGTTCTACCTGAAATGTTCACCACTGGTTTTACGATGAATCCCGCTACTGTCGCCGAAACGATGGATGGCACTACGTTAAATTGGCTACGTGAAATGGCGCAGCAAAGCAATGCTGTGGTAACCGGTAGCGTAGTAATTGAAGAAAACGAGCAATATTATAATCGCCTGATTTGGATGCGTCCAGATGGTAATTACGATACTTACGATAAACGGCACCTATTCACGCTGGCAGGCGAGCACAAGTATTATCAGCCAGGTACAAAGAGATTAATTGTTGAATTGAACGGCTGGAAAATTTGTCCATTGATCTGCTACGATTTGCGTTTCCCAGTGTGGGCGCGTAACGTAGAAAATTATGACTTATTAATCTACGTTGCAAACTGGCCAGATAAACGCAGCAACGCGTGGAAAGCCTTAATCACCGCGCGGGCGATTGAAAATCAGTGTTACACTATCGGTGTAAATCGTGTGGGCAAAGATGCGAATGGACATTTATATTCGGGCGATTCAGGCGTAGCTGATTATGCGGGTATTCAATTGGCGCGCCAATCTTATACAGCAGGTGTGATGCAATTAAAATTAGACGCTGAGGCGCAACAGCAATTTAGACAAAAGCTTAATTTTTTAGCAGACCGCGATGATTTTTCTATAGAAATTTAGCGCTAAAATTTAAAAATAGAGCGCCATTGTTACTTGTACAGACGTCTTATAAAGCGTCTCTACCAAAGATTCTGTAATAATTCCTAATCAACCCGCGTTCCAGTTCAGTCTTTTAAACCATTTTTATTCCTTCCCACGAACCACGTCTTTATTTCCCACAAAAGAGTATATTTCATCCAATATCCAATCAAAACTATGATCAAAACAGATGATTTAAAGACGCTGTTTGTAGTGTTTATTATTGCCGTTACTTATGCGCAATGTACTAGTTTTCAGCCCATTACAAAAGGCGATTCGATCACTCGGACAGAAACCACCACTCGACCAATTGATCGGAATGAGAGCCAACTCCGCGCAGATGTAGTTCGCTATGCTAAAAAGCAATTAGGAGCGAAATATAAGTATGCAGGACGTAGTCCACAAGGTTTCGATTGTTCAGGTTTCACCATGTACGTTTTACAAGAATTTGATGTCGATATTCCTTCTGGTTCTTACGCACAAGAAGAACAGGGTAGCAAACTCAATATTAATCAAGTCGCTCCTGGAGATTTGATTTTCTTCCGCCGCGAAAAGAAAGGTCGCGTGTTCCATGTAGCAATGGTCGTAGAAAATGATGCAGACGGATTAAAAGTAATCCACAGTACTAACCGTGGCGTCGTAATTGACAATATTAGCAATAATAGCTACTGGCAACCAAAGATTTCTACTGCGCGGGATGTGATTACGCCATAGAAAAGTCGTTTAGAATGGTTCGGTAGTCCTTCGATTTTATGTTGATGAATCAAAGTCGAATAATTATCAAACGACCTTACACAACCATCGAACTATTATTTCACCTTTCGTAATTTCCGTATTTTTAACGTCAAAATATGCTGCAAATTGAATTAACTTAGTTTACAATCTAATCAAAGTCATTGATTTTTTTGTAAATTCGCTTTTAGCGGAACAAAGTAAGATACTTACTAGTTAATTATTTTGTTATGGGAGTAGAAAATAAATAAGCTACCCAAATTTTGCGCAGTTATTTTCTTCCTTCGGTCGAGAGATCGCTGCGCTAAGTATTTCTTTAGATAATGCCTGCTCCGAAGTATTTCGGAGGCAAAAAACGCAGGCATACCCGTAGGTACGGCGAGTATTTTTAACGCAGTATAAAGGAAAAAGAACAAAGCCTGTCCCGATGCTCGTCTCGGGATAAAATGGGGAGGGTATTTTTTTCCTACTCCCTAAGTCTAAATTTAAGAGTCATTTTCAATTAATGGTTGTCTAAAGAAGCTGCTATTGCTTAATTTTTTAATAGAAAAGAGCAATCAATTTTCTGTCGTCAATCATGACAATACCTTTCTGACATGATCAATTTAATACTTTTTGGCCCTCCAGGTTCAGGAAAAGGAACGCAAGCTGCCAAGTTGGTGGAGCAATTTGAATTACTTCATATTTCTACGGGCGATTTATTTCGCTACGAAATGGGTAACGATACACCACTGGGTCTAGAAGCAAAGTCTTACATCCAAAAAGGTGAGTTAGTACCAGATTCCGTGACCGTCGGAATGTTGAAAAATAAAGTAAATGCGAATCCTGACGTAAAAGGTTACATTTTTGATGGATTCCCTCGGACGATTGCACAGTCAGAGGCGTTGGATGCATTTCTAAAAGAAAAAGGACAAGCCATCTCTCAGTTAATCATGTTAGATGTTGATGACGAAGAGTTGATTGGTCGCCTACTGGAAAGAGGTAAGACTTCTGGTCGTGCCGATGATAATGATGAATCTATCATTCGCAATCGCTTGGAAGTTTATCGTAAAGAAACTTCTCCTGTTTTTGATTTCTATGCTAAACAAAAAAAGTCAAAAAAGATTAGCGGTGTAGGTACAATTGATGATATTACAGAAAGACTAACCAGCGAGATTGCTCAATTAGCTTAAATCTAATGTGTAACGAGTAATGTATAATGTGTAATTATACACTCGCACATACATCTTAATTTTTTGTAGTAAAACTATTCACCGCTCTATTGAGTTATACATACAAAATGTCATTGCAGTAATGCGCTGCAATGGCATTTTTACGTACTAGCGATTGATTATACATTACTCATTATACATTACTCATTAAAGGAATATGGCTATCAGCAACTTTGTAGATTACGTAAAAATTTGTTGTCGTTCAGGCGCAGGCGGTGCGGGATCGACGCATTTACATCGCGAAAAAGGTACGCCCAAAGGTGGACCAGATGGTGGTGATGGTGGACGTGGTGGTCATATCATTTTAAGAGGCAATCGAAATATTTGGACATTACTGGCTTTGAAATATCGCAAACACGTTATTGCTAAACCAGGACAAAATGGTAGTGGAAATCATCGTACAGGTGCGAGCGGCGATGACGTTATTTTGGATGTGCCATTGGGAACAGTCGCGAAAGACTTTGAAACAGGCGAAGTTGACTTCGAAATCACGAAACACGGCGAAAAAAAGATCATAACGCCCGGTGGTCGTGGTGGCTTAGGTAATGCGCATTTTAAATCACCCACCAATCGTACGCCCATGTACGCCCAACCTGGTGAAGATGGAAGTGAAAAATGGAAGGTTTTAGAATTAAAAGTACTCGCAGATGTCGGCTTGGTTGGTTTTCCAAATGCAGGAAAATCGACTTTACTTTCGGTCATCACCGCAGCGAAGCCTAAAATTGGCGCATATCCTTTTACGACGATTGTACCTAATTTGGGAATAGTAAAATATCGGGATGCTCGCTCTTTTGTCATGGCAGATATTCCTGGAATTATCGAAAAAGCGCACGAAGGAAAAGGACTCGGACACCGCTTCCTCCGCCACATTGAGCGTAACGCGACGCTACTTTTCATGATTCCTTGTGATACGGAAGATATTGTCAACGAATATAAAATTCTACTCAACGAACTCGAACAGTACAATTCAGAATTACTGGACAAACCGCGTATCGTAGCCATTACCAAAACGGATATGGTCGATGACGAACTCAAAGAACTAATCGAAGCAGAAATACCCGAAGATTTTCCACCTTATTTGTTTATTTCCGCAGTAGCGCAACAAGGGTTGACGGAGTTAAAAGATTTACTGTGGGAGAAAATTGATAAGCGGATGGATGAAGACGATCCAGAATCAACAGATTGGGAAGCAAAAGACGATTTTTTTGAGGAAAACTAGCTAACAGCACACCTTCTAAAATTTTACCGTATTTTTGAAACGAGTCACTTAAACACTCGTTTTGCATGCAGAAAATTGCACTTCTTCTTCTGACTATAACGATTTTTTTGAATTGGGGAAACAGTTTTGCACAATCCCCAACGGATTCTACTTTTTCCGCAACTTCTGTTTTTACAATTACAGAAGCGTCAACTAATTTTCTCCTGCGTCATCACTGGCAGGTTTTACCTGACTCGGCGGGCGAATATTCGATTAACGAAATCGCTCAGCCTTATCTGCAAGGTAAATTTCAGCCTTACTCAGACCGCGCCTTTTCCTTAACCAATTATCAGTATTACTGGGGGAAAATTCAAGTACGTAACTCCTCCGCCAATGCTACGGAGTTAACGGAATGGGTACTTTCTTTTTCCAATACTTGGACGACACTGGATATATTTACCAAAAACCAAACCGGCGACTGGCAGCGCCAAGCCAACGGCACTTTCACTTCCGAATACGATAAGAAATTCGCGCCTACTGCCAGAGGGAATTTGGTCAAAATTCCCCTGCCACCCGATGAAATAGTCACGCTATATTTTCGTGGTATCAGCGAACGCACCGCAATTAATCCTTCTGGTTACATACGTCTTCAACATATCGATACTTTCTACCGCGATTTACTAGCCAAGAAGGTCGGTAATGCTTTTTTCATGGGTTTTCTGCTCATGATGTTTCTTTACAATCTAATGTTGTATTTCTACGGGCGCGACCGCAGTTTTCTATTTTATTCGGGTTATCTGCTGATGATGGTCGTTTATACGGCTTACCTTTCTGACGATATTGTGGACTGGTTTGGCGGACTTGGCTTTGCGCAGTATCCGCAGTATTCGCTCTTTTTGAAATTGTCGCTCTATTTGGGATTAATGTGCTATCTGGCGTTTATTCGTAGCTTTCTAGATTTGGAACAGCTGCTACCGAAGTGGGATAAATTTTATAAAATCATCATTTATCTCGGCTTTCCGCTGATGCTGTTGGACGTTACCATCCTTTGTTTAACAAACTTTAGTTACGTGGTGGAAGATAGAGTAACGGTTTCGTATATCGTCCTATCAGCTATCGCGCTAGTTACTTTGCCTTTTTCGCTTTATCGCACCCGCGATAAAAAAGGCTATTTCATTATTGCAGGCGTTGCGGCGTTAGGCATTGGTGCGTTGATTACCGTTTTGACTCGCGTTGCGCTGCCACCATTTACTTTATTTTATTTGAAACTGGGGACGATCGTTGAAATCATCATTTTCTCACTCGGTTTGGCGTACCGCTTAAAACAACAACGCGAAGAAAAGCAACTTGCCGATTTTGCTTTAAAAGAGAGCCAATTATTACAAGAACAGAAAGCAACGGAAGCCGCCCGTTTGCAGGAATTAAATGATTTTAAAACGCGTTTTTATACCAATATCACCCACGAATTTCGTACGCCCTTAACCATCATTTCGGGCATTAGTGACCAGATTAAAAAACAACCACAAGTCAAAGAATTGATTCAGCGCAATAGTACAAATTTGCTGCAACTGATTAATCAATTATTAGATTTGTCCAAATTAGAAACCAGCAAGTTGCAACTCAAAGAAGTCCAAAATGACATTATCCTTTATTTGCAATACTTGACGGAATCTTTTTATTCCAATGCACAACAACGGGATATTCGTTTCGTGTTTTACACGGAAGTGAAGAAATTATGGATGGATTATGATGAAGAAAAAATTCAGCAAATTGTTTATAATTTAATTTCTAACGCGCTCAAATTTACGCCTGCGGGTGGAAAAATTGTACTGCATGCCAATCGCTTCGAAATAGCAGAACAAGCCTTTTTACAATTAAAAATTAAAGATACAGGAATCGGTATCGAAGCTACTGCAAGAGAGCATATTTTTGACCGTTTTTACCAAGTAGAATCAACTCAAGATGTTACAGGAACAGGCATTGGATTAGCATTGACCAAAGAGTTAGTAGAATTGATGCAAGGCGAGATTAAAGTAGAAAGTGACGTTGGCGCGGGAACGGAGTTTATTATCCATTTACCAATTAAAAATACCGCTGCTTTCGCAGAACAATTACCTTTAATTAAGCAGCCTACTACAATTCAGCAAGTAGCTAATATTACAAAAAGTGGATCATCGCTAACTAGCAATTTACCGCTTTTACTAATTATCGAGGACAACGCCGACATCGTTACTTACATCCAATCAATTTTAAAATTTAATTATCAAATTAAAGTCGCTACTAATGGCGCAGCGGGTATCGAAAAAGCTGTAGAAATCATTCCCGACATCATCATTAGCGATGTCATGATGCCTAAAAAAGACGGTTACAAAGTTTGCAAAATCTTAAAAAAGGACGATCGAACGAGCCATATTCCAATCATACTATTAACGGCAAAATCGTTACAAACTGATAGAATTGCGGGACTAAAATACGGCGCGGATGCCTATCTAACCAAGCCCTTTGATAAAGAAGAACTATTAGTTCGTTTGGAGAAATTACTCGAATTACGCCGACAATTACAACAACGTTACGCGCAAGCGAATCTTTCTAATTTAAAAAACAACACGCCTTCTCCCGATACTACTTTTTTACAAAAACTCGCCAACCTACTCGAACAGTATGCTCAAAACGCCGAATTTGGTGTAAATGAACTCGCCGCCGCTGCCGACCTCAAGCCGATGCAATTGTATCGTAAACTTAAAGCATTGACGGACAAAACGCCATCCCAATTTATCCGTTCCTACCGCCTGCAACGTGCATTGGAGTTATTAAAAAAGCGCGAATTAAACATTTCGGAAGTAGCTTACGAAGTTGGCTTTAACGATCCCGCCTACTTTTCACGCGTCTTTCAGAAAGAATTTGGCAGCAACCCCACCGATTACCTAAGTCATTGATTATCAATGGATTGGCACTTATATTACATCGACTTGTAAAATAAGTCCAAGAGTTTCTTCCCTCCCTGTAAGATAAGTGCTTGTTTTTGCAACATACGTGCAGACAGTTTTATTGGCTTGCCTACATCTTTGTCGTAGTCAAAAAATCGAATTTTACCCCTAAAAATCGAATTAATACTCAAATCCTTAGTTATGAACAAGAACAAACGTTTAACCCTTGAAAAGTTACCATCGCTAATCTATCTATTTTTGGTGGTAACATTTTTTTCTACCGCTCTATCTGCACAACATACTTTTAACCAAATTTTTTCTGGTTCTAATCTGACTATCTCCGAAGTATCAGGAGCTTGCTCCAACCCCGTTGGTTCTTATGTCAGCACAGCAATACAATCAAATAGTAGCATATCTAGTGCCGTTACAACTGCCCTAAATTCCCATAGCTATGGCTCACGCCTCAAAGCGGAAGCTGGCAAAACGTATAATGTTGTGCTACAGGGTAGCAACTTGACCTTATATGCACCTTCTGGTTTTGGCGATTTCCGAATGTACGTAGGCACCAACTATGACCTACCTACCCCCAATGCTAATGTGACCGATTTAGTATTTAGTACCACTCAAATAACGGCAAATATTACTTTTCCCAAAGGGGCAAAAGATGGCTTTCTTTGCATTCCTTTAGTAGTTTTCTATACTTTAACTAATACTTTTATTTCACAAACGATAGTTATTCCGTTCGTAGTAGACGGTCCCGTAAATTATCAGAATACCGAAGCGGATGTTGCCAACGGCAATTTGTCCGATCCGATTCAGGCATTGGGAACAGTAGTAGAACCGCAAATTCCCTACCTCGTCGTCCACGCGCCGCCGGGTACGAATAGCAGCACTTCTTTTCAACAGAACGAAACTTTTTGTCGCAACGTCACTACAACTTTCGCTGAGGAGAGTTCCAATTCTGCCAATCTCGCCGTCAAGGTCGGCGTAGCGGGGCAGGCGGGTCTATTTGTTACTACTAAATTTGAATTTAGTGTCACTTTCAATGCGGGATTAAGTGCGGGTGGAATGCAACTGGAAACGCAGGATGAACAAACTTGTCTGACTATTTCGCAGGGGTTTACGACCGATGCCATGACCAATCTAGAAGGCGGCGGAGATATTTTTATCGGCTATGGCGTAACTTATCAATACGGCGTTTATGATTATTTTGAATACGATCCCACGAATTGCCGACCCGTTTTAAAAAGTGGTTTACTGTACGTTCCTATGCCGAACTCGTTTACCGAATTCACTTATTCTACCGAGCAAATTCTCACTCAAATTGAGGTGCAGCAAGCTATCGCGGATGACGAAAATAAAAGCGTTGCTGCCCGCAATCAGGCACAAAATCAAGCGGATGTCTGGCAACATGTTATTGATATGAACGTGGCGAATATCAATAACGCCGTGCCGACCAATCCACCAACTCCCGATAAATCGTTTGGCAGTTCAGGTTCTACTACGGTAGAATCAAGCATTTCTGTCACACAGACTAATTCTATTCAGTACGAACAGTTTATCGAGTTCTCGGCTGGTGTGTCCACCGTAGTAGAAGTGGGCGGTTCGGGCGTGTCGGGCGGTTTTGAATATAAGGGAGCAAAACGCTTTGGTGCGACTCAGGGCAGTTCGACCAATAACACGCAAACCATTAGTTACGTCCTCGACGATAATGATCCACAAGACGACTTTACCGTAGGGATTATGAAAGATCCCATGTTCGGAACGCCCGTTTTCAAATTAAGACCTAGCTCTCGCACGAGTTGTCCCTATCAGGGCGGTATTCAATTGGATCAACCTCGTTTGGCAAGTGCCGATCCCGCCTGCAACGATCCTGCGGGTAATATTAATATCAAAAACGCGCCCCTCAATCAGGCGATTAGTGTACCGCTAGATATTTGTAATGATGGTATTTTGCCCCGCGATTACGTCGTCAAAATTGGCTCTAATGTTAACAATGCGAACATTACTTTAAACGGTGATGCCATTCCAAGTGAAGGGGTAACCTATTCAAATATACCCGCTGGTGGCTGCTTTACGGATGCGATTGGTCAAAAACCGCGCGTACAAATTGCCCAAAACGATGCGAATGATCCGAGTTATCGAAATATTGAACTATTCATCGAACCCAAATGTGGCGGTAACATTGGCAATACCATTATCATCAATATCGACTTCGGTAATGGAACGCTCGACCGTTGTTTTCAAGACATGGACGCGGACGGGACGGGCGACGCGACGGATAACTGTTTGACGATTAGCAATTTTAATCAAATGGATTCGGACGGTGACGGTATAGGCGATGTTTGTGATAATTGTCCTTTCTTTAGCAATGCGACACAAACTGATGGAGACGGCGATGGCATCGGCGACGGTTGCGATAATTGTCCAAGCATTGCTAATACCGACCAATTGGATACCGACGGTGACGACACGGGCGATGTCTGCGACGACTGCCCTACATTGACGGGCAGCCCAACTACCGAT
>JBGCES010000381.1:0-3304 GCA_045106545.1 Saprospiraceae bacterium | reverse complement strand
TCTTTATAAGGCAATATATACTTTTCAAAGGTCGGCAAAACGTGGTTTTCGTAACGATATAATACGTCGTCAAGCGGATAGTTTCGTTCTACGCGGTCGCGTTTGATGCGGCGAATGACTTTGAGGTTTTCTTTGGCGTGTAGAAAGACTTTAAGATCGAGGAGTTTGCGGATTTTCTTATAATGAAAAACAAAAATACCTTCCACGATCAAAATTGGCGCAGGATTGAAGACCAGCGTTTTGGGTACTTTATTATCGTTATTAAAAGTATATTCGAGTCTTTGGATAGGTTTTCCTGCCAGTAATGTTCTAATATCTTTCGCGAAGGCTTTTTTATCAATAGAATCAGGTTTATCAAAATTTTTGACCCCTTGTTCATCCGTAAACTGTTTATCTCGCTGTCGATAATAGTCGTCTTGCGAAATGATGCAAACTTCGCGGTCAGAAAACGACTGTCGTAAATGTTCAATAAAAGTAGTTTTTCCACTACCACTTCCCCCCGTGATGCCAATGGTATAAGTCTGCATTATCTGAGTTTTTTTTACTGGTTTTTAGTCTCTGGTCTAAATGACGTTACAATACTGCCACAAATTAAGGCAATTCCAAAATAACTTAGGCTGTTTCAGAGAAAAACTGTTACTTTGATGGCTGAATTAAAAAACGAAAAACAACTACTTAATAAAGTGATTAGTAGATTAGAAACTAGGCGTGTACAAAGTTTTGAAAATGAATCAATTTTTGACGCAGATAGACACAGATTTTTATGATTTAAGTAGGTCTAATGTCGCTCACGACCTACTTAAATCATAAAAATCATATAAAATCAGCGTCAAATAGAAACTTTGTATAGTCTTGATTAGAAACCAGTAATTAGTTAGACCTAAACATCTAACTTTTTAGCTAATCTCTATTTTTGTACTAATTGCTCCACTAATAGAAAACAAATGGATTTTTTGGTTGACCTACTCCGTGGCACTTTAGGTATTGCAATCATGTTACTGATTTGCTATTTATTTAGCAGCAATCGCAAACTTATCAATTGGCGATTGGTTGGAATTGGCATCGGTATGCAAGTCGTTCTAGCGATTTTAATTTTAAAAGTACCTGGTGTAAGTATCATATTTGATCAACTTGCTGGATTCTTCCAAGCTGTATTGGAATATACTGCGGCTGGATCGGAGTTTCTCTTTGGCGGTTTAGTAAAAGACATGGATTCTTTCGGGTATATTTTTGCTTTTCAAGTACTCCCCACTATTGTTTTCTTCTCGGCACTGTCTGCTGTACTCTACTACTTCGGTATTTTACAAAAAATCATCTATGGAATGGCGTGGATGATGAAACGGTTTATGGGTCTTTCTGGCCCTGAATCGCTCGCTGCTGCTGCGAATGTATTTATCGGACAAACGGAAGCACCATTAGTTGTAAAGCCTTACTTGGAAAACATGACTCGCTCGGAAATCATGTGTCTGATGACGGGTGGAATGGCAACTATTGCAGGTGGTGTTTTTGCAGCTTACGTAGGCTTTTTAGGTGGAACAGATCCCGAAACGCAGCTCTACTTTGCCAAACACTTATTGACCGCCTCGATTATTTCTGCTCCCGCTGCCATCGTTGCAGCTAAGATCTTAGTTCCTGAAACCGAACTCAAGGACGTAGAAGAACAAATGGAAATGTCGGGTGATACGGGTTCGAATTTATTAGATGCTATCTCGCGCGGTACGACCGATGGATTGAAATTAGCCATCAACGTAGGCGCGATGCTACTCGTTTTCACGGCTTTGATGTACATGGCAAACGAGATTTTGATTAGCTACGTCGGTAGCTGGACGGGACTAAATGATTTTGTAACGGAATCTACGGATGGTCGCTTCAAAGGCTTTTCTTTTACCTACATCTTAGGCGTCTTATTTGCGCCCATTGCTTGGATTTTAGGTACGCCAAGCGAGGATATTTTATTGGTTGGTCAGTTATTAGGACAGAAAACGGCAATTAATGAATTTGTCGCTTACGCGGAATTCAATGCGCTTCGCGAAAGTGGTGTTTCGATGAATCCAAAATCTGTAATTATTGCCACTTATGCACTCTGTGGATTCGCTAATTTTGCTTCTATCGGTATTCAAATTGGCGGTATTGGAGCGATTGCACCAGGCAAAAGAAAGTTATTGACGGAGTTAGGTATTCAAGCCTTGATTGGTGGAACAATAGCGAGTTTCTTGACGGCTGCCATCGCGGGCGTACTCGTTTAATGGAGGACAGACACTCTTGTCTGTCAAGTTGGAGCGGCGATTGCTATAAAACAGACAAGAATGTCTGTCCTCCATCACACATATCCTTTCAACCAATACGCTACGTATCCGACCCATTCTTTTGTTAGTATGCCCCAACGCATCAATGCCCATGAATTGGGTATGATCACAAAATCAGGTGACCAGCTAAATTCCTCTTGAATATAGTCAACGGCATAGGGTGTATATTCGATTGCTTGTTGGTCAAAACAGCCTTTTGAACGACGCATGTGGGACGCAGAAGTAATTAATAAACAGCTTGCATTTGGATAGTTTGTGAGTACTTCTTTAGTAAAAAGAGCATTTTCGTACGTATTCCTTGATTTATTTTCAATAATAATATCTTCTTCCGAAACGCCCATTTGCATCATAAAAGGTTTGACCATATCTGCTTCCGCAGGAAAATCATCCAACATTGCCCCTGTCCCACTCGTAATTAATATTTGCTTGACTTTTCCTTGCTTATACAATTCCAACGTCTGAGTTAAACGCGCTGCACTCTGATTGAGATTGTAACGGTCGTGACTAGGTTGAATGGAAAAATTAGAAAATCCGCCCAGCAAAATTGCTATATCATAAGGCGCTTGAATCTGATCTGCGGTTAAGGTTTCGGGCTCCCACCAGTTGGCGACAGCATTGAAAATGGCATGATTCGTAAAGAAAAGCAATAAGCAGATACCTGTACGCAATAGTCGCCTTTTCCAGATTGTTTTTTTTATAAAAAGCGCTGCAAGAAAAGCGAAGACAATCCAATTGACGGGTTGCGTTAGAAAGAAGAGGAGTTTTGAAAAAAAGAAGAACATAAGAAAGTTTATTGGTTGACTTGTTGATAGGGTTGATTAAGTTAACTCAATCAACAAGTCAACCCAATAACTAAATCACATTTTCATCAATCGCCTGATTGTCAATTGATTATCGGACTGCAAACGTACGAAATACATTCCACTTGCCAGCGACGCCACATTAACACTAAAACGTTTTTCATTGACAATTTGCTGTTGCAAAATGCGACCATTAAC
>JBGCES010000380.1:0-10549 GCA_045106545.1 Saprospiraceae bacterium | reverse complement strand
AATCGGAGATTATGACAATTGATATTCATACTGCTGAAAATGGGAAATTAGTCCGCTCCTAGCACGTAGAAGATTGGGCAACGGCTATCCAGCAAGTGAGTCAATAATAAAATACACTTAGTGATGAAGATGAAATAAAGTAGACCAAATTATGCGCCGTTATTTTTTTCACTAACAAGGCAAAAAGCACAGTCATAACTTGTCCCGACGCTTGTCTCGGGAGCCTTAGCTACGACGCGCATTTTTAACGCAGTTAGAGGAAAAAAGAACAAGTATAATGGTCTAGTTTGTTTTGTCTTCGTCACTTAGCTAAATTGGGAAGAAAGGGTTATTCATGTAATGTGGGTAATCCTTTGTTTTATTTGAATACTTGCTAACGACTAAACAAAATCACTGACTCGATAGTTAATAGTGCGCTTACTCAAATAACATAAAGTCAAACATGAAAGTAAAAGAGTACCAAATCGAGCAAAGTCCCCAACCGTGGGACATGAAGAGAGCGCCGCTGACAAAGGAGATTCACTCTGTTTTTCAGCCCATGCGGTTACTATTTAATTATCGGAGACTAACAAAAAAGAAGATTGGTAATGGACAGCGGATTATGTTATTTCCAGGTTGGAAATCGCATGAGACAGTGATGTATCCAATGAAAAGTTACCTTAAAACGATTGGTTACGCGCCAGAATACTGGGGATTAGGTATTAATCATGGTCACATTGAAAGATACCGCGATGAAATCTTAGAGCGATTACGTCAAGAAGATGATGATGAAAAAATCACTTTGGTTGGTTGGAGTTTAGGTGGATTGGTAGCAAGGGAAATTGCACGTGAGTTTCCCGAAAAAATAGCCAGTGTGGTAACTTATGGTACGCCAGTGATTGGTGGTCCCAAATACACTATTGGCGCGAAAGTTTGGGGTAAAAAAGAAACAATTAGAATTAATAATCTATTGGATGAGTTGAACGAAACAAAGCCCATTAGCGTACCGATGTCGATCATTTTTACCAAAAAAGATAGCGTGGTGACTTGGTCGGCTTGTTTGGATGAAGTATCTGAAAATGTAGAACATTACGAAGTACAATCCACGCATTTATCATTGGGAATTGATCCAAAGGTTTGGAAAATTGTACTGAATCATTTAAGAAAATACGCTTAATAAAATAGGAACGCGGATTTAACACGATTAAAAAGATTTACACAGATATTATAAAAATCGGTATAAATCAAGTTTAGTTCGGTTAAATCCGCGTCCTTATATTAAGAAGCTGTTTTAAAACTTCTGCTGGTCTGCAAACTTGTCTTTTTCGCCAGTACTTCGTTAAGAAATTAGTCGTTTAAAAGGACTATACTTCTAATTTCTAGCCTTGTCCTGACAAAAAATACGGCGTTTTCGACTTCACCAGAAGTTTTAAAACAGCTTCTAAGTTAGAAAGTAGTAATGCGGTAACGAATTGCAACTGCAAACTAATTATTCTACATATCGACCGCTAATTTATATTTAGGGTCTTCTACTACATTTACTTCAATCACCTTTTCGGCTTTTTTGAGCAAGCGACGACAATCGTTACTCAAGTGCTTCAAATGCACAGTTTTACCTACCTTTTCGTAGCGTTCCGTTATTTTATTTAACGCCTCAATTGCGGACATATCCACTACTCTACTTTCGCGAAAATCAATCACGACTTCATCTGGATCATTCAGAATATCAAATTTTGAATTAAAAACGGTCACCGAACCAAAGAATAATGGACCATAGATCTCGTAGTATTTTACTCCATTTTCATCAAAACGTTTACGTGCGCGAATACGCTTCGCATTATCCCACGCGAAAACCAAAGCAGCGATAATCACACCCACAATTACAGCCAAAGCTAGATTATGCAGCACCGCAGTTACTAAAGTTACTACCGTCATTACAAACACATCAGATTTTGGCATTTTATTTAGCACGCGGAAACTTGCCCATTCAAACGTTCCAATCGACACCATAATCATTAATCCCGTCAGAGCTGTCATTGGTAACTGCTCAATCAAATTCGCACCGAACATAATGAATACCAACAACATTGTCGCTGCTACTACTCCAGATACCCGCGCGCGCGCACCTGCCGAAATATTAATCAAACTCTGACCAATCATCGCACAACCACCCATACCCGAAAATAAACCTGAAAGCATATTTGCAGCACCTTGTGCAATCGCTTCTCGGTTACCATTTCCACGCGTTTCCGTGATTTCGTCAATGATATTTAGCGTAAGCAAACTTTCAATCAAACCAACACCCGCCATAATTGCTGCGTAGGGTAAAATAATGCTTAACGTTTCTAAGGTGAAGGGTACAGCTGGAATATGGAAAGGAGGAAAACCACCTTGAATAGAAGCAATATCTCCTACGGTACGGGTATCAATTCCAAATGCTAAGGTGATACCGAAAATCGTTAGAATCGCTACCAACGAAGCAGGAATGTTTTTATTAATTTTAGGTAAACCCCAAATCATCAACATCGTCAAACCAACCAATCCTAATAACATATATAGTGACTGCCCCGTTAACCACGCGCCAGACATATCTTTAAACTGATCAAGTTGTGCCGTAAAAATGATAATCGCCAAACCATTCACAAAGCCAAAAATAACGGGATGTGGAACTAGGCGCATCAATTTTCCTAATTTCAATACCCCCGCGACGACTTGAAACATACCTGCCAAGACAACGGTAGCGAAAATATATTCGACACCGTGCGTTTGCGCTAATACCACCAAAACAACAGCTACAGCACCAGTTGCACCCGAAATCATTCCTGGACGACCGCCAAAAAGCGACGTAATCAAACCCATCACAAAGGCAGCATATAATCCAGTCAAGGGCGATAATCCTGCAATCAAGGCGAAAGCAACTGCCTCAGGAATTAAAGCTAAAGCTACCGTTAAACCGGAAAGTATTTCGGTGCGATAATTTAATTTATCATTAAGGTCAAATAAGTCAAGTATCTTCTGCATGGAATTATTTATTAATAAAGTGTTTCACGCTGATAAGCAAAAAATAAAGCGACAACGAATTGCTGTCGCTTTATTTTATTCTGAAAAACAATTTAATGGCTGAATATAATTTTTAATTTGTACTAAATCTCGGTTGTTTACGAAATTTATATTTCAAAACGAGCGCAAAGGTAATAGAATAAATGATAAGAAGAAATCAGTTAGTGTTAAAATTACAATAAGAAATGCGCAGCTAGTTAATATACTTTTAAAATTTCATGCCAAGGATTCCTATTCCATTTCATTTTGACAAAAAAAAGGCTGCCCGAAAGTGGAACGTACACTTTGGAGCAGCCTTTTTTATTGGTAAGCCTTTACGTAAAAGGCGACATGAATTGAAAGATGTTATTTCCGATAATCTAATGGCGGTACGCGGTCGCCTAATAATGCTTCATATTTAAAATCAGCCCCCCGCATTTTTAATAATTCTGCTTGTGCCTCTTCAGCAAGTTTTGGATTATTGTAAACATCAATTGCAGTAAGTGCCAGTGTTTTAGCTGCTACTAACATGCCTTTGTGACCAATGGATGTGCCTCCAGCAGCTACGGCTTGCCAAGAGTGTGCGCTTGTTCCTGGTACCCAAGTTGCAGAGCGCAAACCCGCCGTCGGTACTGCCCAACTCACATCGCCAACATCCGTAGAACCGCCAGTTCCTTTGTAGGAAACGGTATAAGGACGAATGGTTACAGCGTCTTTGATATTAGGTTTCACTTTAGGATAGGTAGCCATGATTTTTTCGGCGAAAGCTGTCTCTTCTGCATCGTATGCTACCCCACCAACGGTCGTCAAATTCGCGTGCATTTTTTTAGCAATCGTTTCATTAGGTAATAAGTTGTATAAGCCGTGAATTACTTCGTATTCCATCCGCGTACCCGTGCCTTGCGCCGCACCTTCGGCTGCGGATACTACGCGCTCAAAAATTTCGCGAACTTGCTGCATTTCGGGATGACGCACATAATAAAATACCTCTGCAAATTCGGGTACAACGTTAGGTGCTTCCCCACCGCTCGTAATTACATAATGAATACGCGTTTCCATCGGAACGTGCTCGCGCAACAAATTGGTCATATAGTTCATCGCCTCTACTCCGTCTAGTGCCGAGCGACCACGTTCGGGAGCGCCCGCTGCGTGTGACGCTTGTCCGTAGAAACGAAACTTTGCGGATTTATTAGAAAGAGAAGAAGTGGCGCTTGCGCTATTAGAACTCCCTGGATGCCAATGTAAGGTCACATCTACATCATCAAACAATCCAGCACGTACCATATAAACCTTACCTGCACCGCCTTCTTCGGCGGGGGTTCCCATTAGATGAACTGTTCCCGTTTTGCCATTGGTTTTTAACCAATTTTTTACTGCAATTGCAGCAGCAGTAGAGCCTGCACCAAATAAATGATGACCACAAGCATGACCTGCCCCACCTTTTTCGATGATTTTCCGAAATGGCACTGCGTCTTGAGAAACACCAGGTAGTGCATCAAATTCAGCAAGTATCGCAATAACGGGTTTGCCACTACCGTAAGTCGCAACGAAGGCAGTCGGAATATCAGCCACGCCACGCTGTACTTTAAATCCTTCTTTTTCTAAAGTAGAACTAAGCAAATTTGAACTTTGCTCTTCTTGGTAACCCAACTCAGCAAATTCCCAAATATTATGCGCAATCTGACTGTATTGCTCATAATTTTGGTCGAGTTCTTTGATAACATTTTTTTCGTCAGCGGTCAGTGATTCCTGGGTAAAAGCACTCTGAGTGAGTAACCCCAGAAAAAGTAAAGTGAGGAGATTTTTCATGAAAATGATTTTTGTTTTGTAATGGAATAAAAGTAGCTGATTTTTTATAAAAAGGCAATGATTTAGCAAATTCTTGTAAATAGAGCGATTGATTAAAGGTTTTCAGCTGTCGCTATGAAAATTCAGAAAGCTGACTTTTGCGTTTTTGTGTTTGGATAATTCATTGCTAACAACGACTATTAGCAATATATTTGCGTTACAAAAAGAATAATATTAATCACCAAAACGCAAATTGCGAAACCATGAAAAGTCAAATTTTAACGGTGCTCCTTTTTTTAGTTATGATTATTTCTAGCTGTATGGAAAAAGTAGCAGAAGAAATATCAGAAGAAACTTTTTCGCTCACCTACCAGCTAGATGAAACCGACAAAAAGGAACAAATGCAAGCGGAGTTATATGAAGATGGGACGTTGGTTTTAATTAGTCCAACCCTCCATTTTGAATTATCTGAATTACGAGAAACTACCTTTTCAAGCGGTAATAGAGGTGAGCGAAGTTGACTTCGATAATCAGCGTTTGAAAGCAAATATTCATGGTCGTTTCAGCGCAGAGAATTTTGAGGTGATCACTGTGGAGAAATTTGAAATTGATCTCAATTGGTAATGATAATTTTCATATCAGACTGTTACACCATGCGGCGCTGGTTTTCCATCCGCACCCAGATTCACGAATACAATTTTTTCAATTTCAATAATCACATTTTTGCTGACGATATTGCGAACCGCACAACGGAAAGTGATAGAGGTACGACCGAATTTAAGAAACTCCAAACCGATTTCAACAATATCACCTTGTTGGGCAGAACTAACAAAGTTAATCTCAGATATGTATTTGGTTACGACGTGATTATTACCCAATTGAGAAACTGCATAGATAAACGCTTCTTCGTCAATCCATTTCAGTAATTGTCCACCAAAAAGAGTGTTGTGTCCATTGAGGTCACCAGGCTTAATCAATTTACGCGTGTAGAAATTCATATGTTTAAATAAAAAAGGTGGATAACCGTTGTTAATTATCCACCTCTATGAATAGAGCTAAAATTTTACTTAGTACTTTTTAAGTCTTTGGAATTAGTTAAGTCGAATAATAAATACTGAATAAAGTGTACAGTTGGGTGATATTTCTTAAAGTTAAACTAGAATAAATGATAGTATAACTATCATAATCACTTTTGTAACGTGCGATACTTTAAAAAGTTCTTCCTCGATCGTAAATATTATTTTTAATAAAATCACGATATACGCAAAAGCGGTATTCAGATCGGTCAGATCTAAGAAGCTGTTTTAAAACTTTTGGTGAAGTCGAAAACGCCGTATTTTTTGTCAGGGCAAGGCTGAAAATTAGAAGTATAGTCCTTTTATACAACTAATTTTTTAACGAAGTACTGGCGAAAAAGACAAGTTCGCAGACCAGCAGAGGTTTTAAAACAGCTTCTAAATACCGCTTCTTTTTTGAATTAAAAATTTAAGCAAATTTCAATTGCTGCAAGAATTTCGCGCCATCTTCCGCACATTTCATCGGCGTGGTATTGTCGTAGCGTTCTTGTTCCATAATGTAATACTCCATACCTACTTCTTCTGCTACTTTTAAAATCGTAGCGTAATCAATTGTTCCAGTACCCAGTGTACACGAAGCATTTCCTTCGATTTGAGCCGCGTTTTTAGAGCGATCCTTCACGTGACACAACTGAAACCGTTCTTTATATTTTTTCAAATACTCGATATTGCTTGCACCGCCTTCAACGACCCAATACATATCAATTTCGTAATTCACTTTGCCTTCGTCCGTATTTTGCATTAAATAATCCTGAATCTTCATTCCGTCGATCTCTTCCTCGAAAGAATAATCATGATTGTGATAGGCAAATTTAATCCCATTTTTAGCACAAACTTCTCCACACTCATTAAAAGTATCTACCGTTTTTTTCCATTCTTCTGCACTTTTTCCAGGTCCAATATAGGGACAGATGAGATACGACCCTCCGATTTCAGCAATTTGCGCTGCTTTTTCTTCCACGTTTTCAAATACATTCGCGTGCGCCGACACCATATTCATACCTAAATCAGCGAGGTATTTTTGAAATTCTGTATTTTTCATGTTCCAGAAAATACCCTGCGGTCCTTCATAGCTTTCAATTTGACGATAGCCATAATCCGATAAAGCCTTTAGCGTCACTTTAGGATCTTCTGTAATCACATCGCGAAGTGTGTATAATTGAATCCCGAACTGGTCAATATCACCTTTCGGCTTAGCAGTTGTGACAGTGGGTTGCTCTTCCATGGTAGCAGGTTTTTCACTATTTCCACACGCCCAGTGTGGTAAAATAAGTGCGCCAGCAGTTACTGTACCAGCGGTTTGAATGAATTGACGACGATTCTTTTTCATGATTACTAAGTTAGTTTTAAGTTTATGCCTCCAATTTAGCCATTAGTTTGAGGAAACTAAAAAAATTCGCAGCGAAATTAGAAACGGCTTTCTTCTCGTTCCAACAAACGCTGAAAACGACTCGGCAATTCGATATGTACATTTACTAACTTATTGGTGATTGGATGTGTAAATTCTAGTGCTGCCGCACAAAGAAATAACCCTTTTCCTAAAATCGTCCGCTGCGCCCCAGCGTACATTTTATCCCCGATAATCAGATGCCCTTTTTGCTGCAAATGAATGCGTAACTGATGTGTCCGACCCGTTTGCGGAAATAATTTCACTAGCGTTAAATGACCAAAAGCACGGGACTGTACCGTCTTTTCTACTTCGTAATCCGTAATTGATTTTTTCCCATCTATCGGTTGATCTATTCGTCCTGTTCCTTGTAATTTGCCGTGTACAATAGCAAAATAAGTTTTACTTACTTGCCGATTTTGAAATAATTTTCCCATTCCCGCTAGGGCTCTTTTTGATTTCGCCAGTATGACCAATCCCTTAGTAGGTACATCGATTCGATGCGCAGCAACTGGTTTTGGCAATTTGTCTTTGGGCATCTTTTTGAAGCGTTGCGGACGAACTAATTGTTCTACCGTTTTATTACGATTCCCATTCGTAGCAATCCCCCCAGGTTTATTGACAATCAGCAAATACTCATCCTCAAAAATAGTCGGCATGTCAACATTAAACTGCTGCTTTTTCTTTTTCATAGACACATCTTATTGATTATCAATTAATTATAAATCAAGTATTGATTATTCATTTCTACTTTATCAAAATTGTCACTGAACTTAATTTAGTTACTTTCGTAAGAATTGTTCGTAAATAATTCTTTAGTAACGGTCAAATAATAACTTCCGCATCTAGCCTATGTTCTTTTGCCCTAATACTGCGTTAAAAAGCCTCGCCATAGCAAGCTATGTCTACGTTTTTTGCCTCCGAAATACTTCGGAGCAGGCATTGTCTTAGAACAAAATAACTATTTCTAAATGACGGACTTATTTTTTGACCGTTACTTAGTACAAACATAACTTTATTATCTTTCCAAGCAACAAAAATATTGCTTCCCTTCTTTCACTTCCACGATCTTTCTAACTCGCTAACTTATCTAGTACAGTAAACAATAATTAAGTGACAAGTGATCAGAAAACTAAGTAACGATCAAAGAATAAGTTACTCAAGCTGGACGGTCTCCGCAATGCTGCGGAGCGAGCTGTGAGCGGCATTAGACCTACTTGAATCATAAAAATCTGTGTCTATCTGCGTCAAAAATTGATTCATTTTCAAAACTTTGTACACGCTTAATTCTAAATCTTAAGTGTTTAATTAATTATTTCGGCAATACTAAAGGAGTACTATTCGACCGTTTAGGACGTGAAATAACGGCGGTAATGCTGCAAACCATTCATCAAAACCGTTTCTTTATCCCAACGAACGAATTAGCTACTGGAGTTTATTGGTTAAAAATTCAAATCGGCGACCAGTGGTTAGTACGTAAAGTCGTTAGGCAATAATGTTAACTTTAATCATAATGATGTCCAAAGTATAAACGGCTAGTGTCTTTCCGATGCTAGTCGTTTTACTTTTTATAGAAAAAAAATTAATATTCCTATGCGTTTCTTTTTCTTGTCCTTCCTCTCCATTTTATTCCTAAATTGCAATCCCAAAACTATTAGCGACATGAACGAAACCAGCAATCAATTAGAGGAAGATTTTTTAAAAATTGACACAACCGCAGGCGTAAAAGAAGTTGTTTTACAACCTAATGCTAACGCTAAATGGCAAATGCGCGTCCAATTCCCAGCCATTGAATTAGACCAATACCCATTAGTCATCGCGTTACACTGGGCAGGTGGTGGTGAAACCTTCAAAGAATACGCAAGTTGTCTCGCAGAACCTGGAATGCAAGCACTCAATGCAATTATTCTCTCTCCAGATGCCGAATACCAAACTTGGAACACGCCTTCTAATGAACTAAAAATCAGTCAGTTAACTTCACTTGCGTTGAAACATTGGCAAGTTGATCCAGAACAAGTAATTGTTACTGGTTATAGCAATGGCGGCAATGGTAGTTGGTTCTTTGCGGAACAATATGCTCACCTTTTTGATTACGCCATTCCTATGGCAAGCGCCTATCAACCTAGCCAGAAAATAGACATTCCTATGTATGTCATCCACGGTGCTCAAGATGAATTATTCGCAGCTGATCGTACCCGTGATTGGGTAGAATCGGCAGAAAGGATGGGAACTAATATTAGGTGGAAAGTTGCGCCTAGCTTATCTCATTATCAAGCGTGTGCTTACGTCGAAGAGTTGCAGCAGGCTGCACAATGGGTACAGGAAAATTAGTGTAAAAGTGGTGTCAAGATAGGTTGAAAATTGTTCGATAATGGTTTGAAATTGTTCGAAAGTTGTTTGAGTGTAGTTTCTGCTGTACTTTTATGACCTGAGATGCCAAAATCATTAATTAAACGATAATTGAACCATTGATATGAAAAAGCTACTATTTCTATCTTTTATTCTTTCTACTTTTTCCTCCTTATTTGCACAATACGATGCCGATGTCATGCACGACCTGCGGGTAGATGTCGTTTATCTCGCTTCTGATTATTTAGCTGGACGCGAAACGGGTACTAAAGGCGAAACCTTAGCCGCAGAATATATTGCCCAACGATTAAAGGCATTAGGCGTTTCACCGAAAGGAACAGACGGATATTTGCAACCTTTCGATTTCAAATTCAGTCCTAATCCACACGAAACCAAAGGGGCACCACGCACGGGTAAAAACGTTGTTGGTTACATTGATAATGGCGCGGAAAATACGGTAGTTATTGGAGCACATTACGACCACCTCGGTCACGGAGCATTTGGCTCCCGTCATGCTGGCGAAGCCGATATTCATAATGGCGCGGATGATAATGCCAGCGGTGTGGCAATAATGCTCCGCTTGGCGGAATATTTAGCTGCGGGTAACGCAAAGGACAACAACTACCTTTTTATCGGCTTTTCGGGGGAAGAAATGGGGCTTTATGGCTCAAAATATTTTGTCAATCAGCCAACTGTTGATTTGACGTAAGTCAACTATATGTTGAATCTCGATATGGTAGGACGTTTAAATAGTCAACGCGTTTTAGCGATTAATGGTAGTGGTACGTCACCCGTTTGGGAAGAAGCTTTCGCCAAAATGGATGTCCACGGCATTCAAGTAAAAACTAGCAAAAGTGGCATTGGACCTTCCGATCACACTTCTTTCTATTTAAAAGATATTCCTGCTATCCACTTTTTCTCAGGTCAACAT
>JBGCES010000038.1:0-5916 GCA_045106545.1 Saprospiraceae bacterium | reverse complement strand
AACTTAAAACTTATAAGATTTGCTCAACTTAATGACATTGTGCCTCAAACCACTAGATGCAACCCCACTTTAAAACTAGAACCTTTCCCCATTAAACTATCAATCGATATCGAACCGTTATTCAATTCAACCAATTCCTTTACTAAAGTCAATCCTAAACCCGTTCCTTTCTCTCCGTCCGTACCTTTTTCAGTGTTTTTTTCTAATGAAAATAGTTTGGCTAGTTGATCTACGGCAATACCCGTCCCCGTATCATTGATTTGAATAAATACTTGATTATCTTGGGTGATCGTACTTAAAGAAACTTTGCCTCCCTGAGGTGTGAATTTAATAGCATTGCTAATCAGGTTTCTCAATATGGTATTTAAGGCAGATTCATCGGCATAAACACTCAGGTTGTTATCCACTTGCAAATCGAGGGTAATCCCTTTTGTGTCCGCATTATGCTGGAACATCTGAAAGATCTGTGCGCCTATTTCTTTCACCTTCAAGGCTTTTGGATGGTAGGGAATAACCCCTTGTTGTAGCAATGCCCAATTCAATAAATTATCCAAAAGTGCGCTTAATCGCTTGGCAGTGGAATCAATTCTACTAGCAAGTCTTTCTAGTTTTTCGGGTTGATTTTTTTTCAAATAATAGTCCATTTGTTCGCCCACGCCTTCCAGTGCAACTATCGGACTGCGGATGTCATGCGCTATGATGCCGAAAAATTTATCTTTAGTCGCGTTGAGTTCTTGGAGTTGCAAATTTTGCAACTCTATTTGTTTTTTGGTTTTGCGCAATTGATTAAAAAGATAAAATCCAACCAAAAGTATCCCCAATAAAGCAATGGCTAACGTCAGGTATAATTGATTACGCTGAGCTAAAAGTGCAGCTTCTCTTTTGGCTAAATCTTTTTCTTTTTGAATGTCCACTACATTTTGGCGAACCTGTTCTTCTTTTAATTTTTGTTGTCCTTTCTCTGTATAAAATTCATTGTACAGTTCGAAATATTTTTTGTGGGCAGTCAATGCATTTTGATAATCTCCTTGCCTTTCAAATAATTCAGAATAAGTTTTTTGAAGATCTATTTTTCGGCGAAGGTCTCCCGTTTGCTCTACAATCGGAGTGGCTAGGCTAAGAAAATGAGTAGCAGAATCAAACTGACTAATCGCGATATGATTTAATGCCAATAATTGATAACTGACAAAATGGTTATCCAAATTATTAAAATATTGACTCCACTTTAAGGCTTGATGGGCGTGTTGTATAGATTCATGATATTTTTTTTGTTCCAATAAAATTTGCCCAAAATTGATATGATGGTTGGTGAAGGTAGTAGAATCATTGAGTGCAATGGCAAATTTTTCTCTTTCTTTCATGTAAAAAAGAGCTTGTTCAAAATTTTCTTGGGCGCTAAAAAATTTCCCAAAATCATCACATATATCTATCAATAAAACAGTATCAGCTCTATACTTCGCAATGTCCTGACTTTTTGTAAGATAAGATTTAGCCGTACTATAATCTCTTTGTAAAAAATATACTTGCCCCATTTTTTGAAAAAGATAGGATAAATCTATATCTGATTTTATTTCTTCATAAAGTATAGCTGCTTGCTGATAAGCTTCAATGGCTTTCTCTCCCTTTCCAAAAGATTGATAAGCAAAACCCAAATTCTCTAAGGAAAATCCCAACTCTGAAGGAGTACCAATAGATGTTAAAACATTTTTGGCAATAGTTATATATTCAATAGCTTTTTCAAATTCTCCTAACGCCACATACATCCTCCCTGAATACATATGACCTTGTGCCCAATTCATGATGCCAAAATCTGCATCCATGGCCGAAGGCATCCCTAATTTAGGGTCAATAAAGGGATGATTTTTTGCCTTATTATAATGACTTATTGCTTTTTCAAAATGATTTAATGCTAGTCGGTATTGACCATTTGTTTCATAAGCTAAACCTAATACTTTATGGCAATTTCCAATATTTTTATTCGATACAGTTTCATCGGCTGCGTTGATAGTTTTGGTGAGGATATCAATGCCTGTTTTATAATCATTCCTATCGTAAATATAATATTCTGCCAGATGATATTGCGCAAAGGCATCTAATGATTTAGAAGAAATAGATTGGGCTATAGCAACCGCTTTTTTTGCCGCTTCATAGAGTATGTTAGGATCTCCGTCCTGATGATACTTCCATTGGGCTTCCAAGATCAGGGCAACTGCTTCTCCTTCTTGATAACCATGTTTTTTCGATAATTCTAATGCATTAACTGCACTGTTTCTCACGTGTTCTGTTTGGATATTTACAAAGTTGTAAGCTCTAGCTAAACCCAAATGAATATCTGCTATCCGAATGGGATTTTCTTCTACCTTGAGTAATTGGGAGAGGCTATCAATGACAAATTGTTGTCCGTAGGCATTATTATAAATGCTGATTAAAAAAAGGATACAGTATAATAGGTATCTCATAATCTACTGCTTTGTTGTAGTAAAAAATAGGGGTCGATTTAATAGCAAACATTTCCATCTCTACATATAAAATCCTCTAAGCTATCATTTAATCTAATATGCTGTTTTTATCAATTAAAGTCTAGTTTGGCACCTAGTAAAATAATACGCCTGATAAGCCGTGCTATTTTAGCAGGTTTAATAATTGAAATAGATGTACTTTATTTGCAGCATGAATAAAAGAAAAGAAAAAACACCGTACAGCTTAAAGCAAATTAAAAACTTGGGAGCCCGTATCCGCCAATTACGTAAGGATGCGGGGTATCCCGCTCATGATAAATTTGCCTACACTCACAACATGATTCGCTCACAATATGTAAATTACGAAAGAGGAGCAGATATGTATTTTAGCACGCTAATGCGTATTTTAGAAATGTTGGACATAACGCCTGCTGAATTTTTTAGCGAAGGATTCGAAGTAGAAGACGAGGCAGATGAAATGTGATCAATATAATAAAAAATAAATTGGCACATTGTCCAAAGACGATGCGCCAGTTTATTTCTTTTCTAAAAGTGCTATTTCTAAACTATGTACAGGACAAATATTATTTACTCACGCAGGTTTGACAGATTTAGCAGATTTTCATCATGTTTTTAATAAAATAATCCGCCAAATCTGCGTCATCAGCGTGCTTTTTTGACTTTTGTCCTGTACACAGATTTGTAAATCAAATCTTAATACCGTTGCGCCTTCTTCTTCCCTTTCTTCAACTTCTCCTTCGGATTCATCGGCACTACCTTCGCATCCGCTTTCTTAGCTGTTTTTGGACGTACCAATTTCATCTCATCAATCAAACGCGTCGCGCCAGCATACTTATCGGTAATGAATAGAATATAACGCGCATCCACCATAATATTGCGACAGATAGAAGCATCATAATTTAAATCAGACATCGTGCCTTCCCAGACGCGGTCGAAGTTTAAGCCGACTAAATTACCATAAGCATCAATCGCGGGGCTACCCGAGTTACCGCCCGTGGTGTGGTTGCTACCAAGAATACAAACGGGCACTTTTCCATTTTCGGCGTACTGTCCGTAGTCCTTATCTTCGTATAAATCCAATAACTTCTGTGGCATATCAAACTCGTAATCGTTCGGCTTGTACTTTTGGATCGCTCCATCTAAGTAAGTAACAGGTTGGTAATAAACAGCATCGCGGGGTTCGTAGCCGTTGATTTTTCCGTAGGTTACGCGCATGGTGCTATTGGCATCGGGAAAGAAACGGCGGTCGGGGAATACTTCCATGAGTGCCGCCATGTAGGTGCGTTGCAAATTAGAAAGCTGATTATTTACGCGGTCGTAGTAAGGCGCGACGTTTTTGCGATAACTTTCCGTTAGCGTAGATGCTAGTTTATAGGCGACGTCCGACTGAACGGTTTGGATAAACTTTTCTAGATCAGTATTGAATAAATCCATGGTCTTTTTGCCCTTAGTCAACATGGATTTACCATAGACCATTTTGGCGAAAGCTGCATAGTCTTTACCACTTTCCGTGAGTCGCTCTTTGGCGTAAGCTGATAAATTATCGCTAGGCATATTTTCAACATAAAGCTGCATCAGATTCGCAAATACGCCTTGATCTACTGTGGGTTGATAATCTTTATAAAAACGCTCCATGTAGCCTTTTACACGCGCTTGCTGCTGTTTTGCGCCTGCCAATCCGCTGCTGTTGTAAGCCGTAACCATGCGCCCGATGTAATTGCTCAAACGAAACAATTCGATATTTCGTTGGACGATTTCGTTGTAATAATCGCGTTGCAAAGCGTACGGTTCTACTTCGGCGTAAAGTTTTTTAAATTGTGGTAATAGGTTTCCATATTGGGCTTTCCATTCGGGATTGGCATTGACTTTTGCGGTGAATTCCGCTTCTAATTTTTCTTTCTTACCGACTGCATCCGTAGCGCGTAAACCTTGGCTTTCGCCAATCCATTTTTTCCATGCGTTGGCGATACGTGCTTGTTTGCTGGCGTATTGAATCTTGGTTTGCTTATCGGCTTGCATCGCAGCGTTGATGACATCTAAAGCAGCAGTACGAATCGCAATTTTAGCAGGATCGAGTACATCCATAATTTGCTGAATGGCTGGTGAAGGCAAATATTCGTCCGTGCGTCCTGGAAATCCAAACACGAGGGTAAAATCATCTTCCGCAACGCCATCTAAGGAAATCGGCAGCGAATGACGTGGTTTTAACGGCACATTATCCGCAGAATATTCAGCAGGACGATTATTTTGATCCGCATAAACGCGAAACATAGAAAAATCACCCGTATGACGCGGCCATTCCCAGTTATCGGTATCTGCACCAAATTTACCAATCGCAGAAGGAGGTGTTCCAACCAAACGTACATCACGGTAAGTTTCCGTTACAAAAAGGAAGTATTGATTACCTTTAAAAAAAGGCCGCACCATACTTTCTTGCCAATCTTCTACAGGAATCGCTGCTTGTAGTGCATTAATATTTTTATCAATAACGGATTGACGCTCCGATTCGGT
Organism: Saprospiraceae bacterium; assembly: GCA_045106545.1. Taxonomy (GTDB): domain Bacteria; phylum Bacteroidota; class Bacteroidia; order Chitinophagales; family Saprospiraceae; genus JBGCES01. Next base: position 925 of record JBGCES010000038.1, on the reverse strand, counting down.
CATGCCGTCTTTTACACCTTTCAATGCGGCTTTCGATACATCTTCGATGCGTACGATAAAGCGCGCATAGAGTCCTTCATTAGGTAATTCATCAGCCATGGTCTTTGCCCAAAAACCATCTTCGAGATAGTTATTTTCTAAACTGGAATGAAATTGGATTTGTCCGTAGCCACAGTGGTGGTTCGTTAATAATAAACCTTGTTCGCTGATGATTTCTCCTGTACAAAATCCACCAAAATGAACAATCGCATCTTTCAGACTTCCTTCGTTGACACTATAAATGTCTTCGGCGGTCATTTTCATGCCCATCTCTTGCATCTCCTCTTCATTGAGGGCTTTCAATAGCAAAGGAATCCACATCCCTTCACCAGCAAAAGTCGCAGCCAATACAGCGAAGGTAAACGTTAACGTAAGTGATAATTTTTGTATCATAATTATTTCGTTTAAATGTTATTTAAAGAGCATCAGAAGCTAGCAATAAATTCTATTCACCAGCCGCTTACGCGCTATTTCTGTCCTTTTTCTCATCAAAGATAGCCGCTTATATAAAAAATAGTTTTTTTATTTTCCTAATTTATGTCACACCTTTTTTACCAATCAGTGCATTCAATATAAATCTTATCTTAAAAATAAAATTTGGTAAACTGCTAATCTTCAAATCTATACAGTATAAAATTAGCTCTAACTTAATAAAAAATCAAAATATTTATCTAAATAAAGCCTGTCACAATTATTTTTATATTTATTTTTAAAATATATTTTTGACTTATATCTTGCAAGTAAATACAGCGGTTCGCACTCTAATTTAACATATATGACAATAGAGGAAAAAGGAGCGTTTTTCGATACTTTTAGACACTTTTTTACCTCTAAAATTGGCTTTACATTGTCAATAGTTACTTCAAATAGCATTCAATTTTAATTT
>JBGCES010000379.1:0-3039 GCA_045106545.1 Saprospiraceae bacterium | reverse complement strand
GTATAATATGAAAGACTCAAGCGATATTCATGGTTTGAATGAACTACGCAAACAGCGGCGTAAATTGGAGTTGCAAATGCAAGTCACTCAACGAGAATTTGCGCACAGTATGGGACTGATGAATAGTAATATGCAAGAAGTATTGCTAAAAAGAGTAGTGCTTCCTGTAAGTGCGTTAGGAATAGGTTATTTTTTGCTAAAAAAAGTTACTCGCCGTAAATCAAAACCAACGGTACGCATCGAAAAGGAACAGATTAAAGACCTCAAAAAAACGGTTGCTAAAGCAAAAGCGGAAACCCCAACACCACGATCTACTACTACCCAACCCGTTAATTCCTTTAAGTCAAGTAAACCAACATATACTCCTCCGCAAAAAGTGGTTAAGCAAACTGTTGTAAAAAAGCCTAGAGATTTACAATTAAAAAAATGGTTACCTGTCGCTATTCAGTTAGCTAAAACTGGATTCACTTACTACCAAAATAATATTGCAGATTCAAATATAACTCCAACTACATCACGCCAAACAAATGTAGCGCGTAATTTTTTAACACCTAAGAAACAACCGAAACACGGTGGTGTTTACGATCATGTTCCTGATGTGATAGAGTAGGATGTGCTTTGGAAAATAAAAATTTTTAGTTTTTAATATATTGATAATCAAATAGTTAAATTGTTTTTTCTGACAGTGATTTATCGTTGTTACATGTCATGTCGAGTACATCAATAGTTGTTTTTGTACTAGTTTGATTCACACACCTAATATGAAATCATTACGATTTTACTGGAATCTTTTACTCGAATCCTTCAATAAGTTTTCGGAAGATAACATTATGGGACAGGCAGCAGCTTTGTCCTATTATACGATTTTCTCTTTGCCGCCCATGCTGCTTGTTATCATGTACACGACGACTATTTTTTATGATAAAGCGGAAATACAACGTGCAATTTTTACCCAAATTTCGGAATTAGTAGGAGCGGACGGTGCGACACAACTTTCTAATACGTTAGATAAAGTAGGATTATTTGAAGGAGACTGGTGGCAAACTGCGATCGGTATCGGCGCGTTGTTATTTACTTCGACCACCGTGTTCGTTACGATACAAAATGCGCTGAATAACATATTTCGAGTGAAGCCTAAACCGAGATTAGGTTGGTTAAAAATGGCGACAGATCGATTAATTTCTTTTACGACCTTACTGGGAATCGCTTTTATTTTACTGGTTTCGTTATCCATCAATGCAATAGTAAGTGCCTTTGGAGAATACCTCTCTCAATGGCTTCCTGATATTTCACTGCTATTTGTTTCCATAATCAACTTTTTTCTGCCTCTTATTATTATCACGCTACTTTTCGCACTATTATTTAAGTATCTTCCTGATGCAAAATTGGATTGGAGCGAAACGTGGATTGGAGCAGTTATTACCGCGATATTATTCACGGTAGGTAAATACGCCATTGCCTTTTATATTGGTAATAGTGAAACGGCTAACCTCTACGATGCTGCGGGTTCAGTTTTAGTGATTATGGTATGGGTATTTTATGCTTCAGCAATATTTCTATTCGGTGCAGTTTTTACTTACGTTTATGCAAAAGCTTTATCTGATGGGATTCAGCCCTCTTCCTACGCCGTAAGGATTGAGCAACGTGAAATTGAAATAGATAAAAAATAATTATGAAAATTGTTAAACCGTTCACTACGCTACAGCGACTTTTAAAAGACTTAGCCAAGACGACTCAAGTAGAACTAGAGAAAGATTGTCATGAATATAATTTCGCTATTCCCAAAGAAATCGGTGACGGGTATATCTATGGATTAACTTTTCAGGATGGACTGAATTTACTAATCGTAGATTGCATGCTAGAAGAAGATCTTGATTTAGTGCTAGAAGCAAGTCAAAAACCACAGTATTTGGCTTTAGTTTTTGCGGTGGAAGGTGGATTAAGACACGAATACAGTTATGGACAAGTGGCTTATCAGCTAAATCCCTTACAAGGAGCAATTACGGCTAATCCAATGGGAAGTTATCAGGAATATCAGATTCCAGGTAAAGTAAAAATGCTGTTTACGATTTTATTAATTGATCGAGAAAAATATCTAAAAAAAGTAGATTGTTACATCGAAAAAATGCCCGATCAATTATCAACGGTTTTTAAAGATAAGGAAAGTGCCAAGCATTTTATTTCGCAGAATAATTATAGTATTTCTATCAGCGAATGTATCAAAAAGATGACTAGCAACGAATACGAAGGACTAGTTCGTTCTACTTTTCTGGAGAGTAAAACACTGGAGTTGCTTTCACTACAAATCAAGCAATTTAAGGATGATTTATTAACACCGAGTAAACAAGTGTTACTGCGCAAGTATGATTTAGATAAGATAAAAGCCGCTAAAGAAATTCTTGTAACTCAACTACAAGATCCACCTAAAATTCCTCAATTGGCTCGAAAAGTAGGCATCAATCAACAAAAACTTAAACAAGGATTTAAAGCGGTATATAGCAAAACCATTAATCAGTATTTGAGAGATGAACGACTAGCTAAGGCACGAATTTTATTGGCGGAAGGTTCGCTGAGCGTGCGTGAAGTTTCTACTCAAATAGGCTATAGTAATCAAGGTCATTTTGCGCGTCGCTTCAAAGAAAAATACGGTGTGTTACCTAAGGACTATTTGAAAAATTTACAGACCGTTATTATTGATAATCAATAAGTTATCTTAAATAAAATTAAAAATACTGAACATCAGTACACCTTTCGTGTTTTATATACAAAACATTGTAATTCTTTCCTACAAAAATCTAAAATGCTTTCGCGTTTATACTTCCATTTGGGATCTTTTCTATTCCAGTTAGGAACGCGTAGCGTATTCTTTTGAGCTACCTTCGCTTCTCTTTATAATACCACTGTACCTAGCAAATATAGTATAAAGAAATTCGCTTTTGATCGTTTCAAGAGGTGCTAGCTGCTTTACGAAAAATAACCTATTAGTATTATCAATTGCCAGATACGGGTTGGATAACTTGGATGTCTGAGCACTACTTA
>JBGCES010000378.1:0-2610 GCA_045106545.1 Saprospiraceae bacterium | reverse complement strand
CACGTGCGGTACGTCCAACGCGGTGAATATAGTCTTCTCCGTCGCCTGGTACATCGTAATTGATAACCAAATCGATCCCTTTCACGTCGATTCCACGGGAGAGAATGTCCGTTGCTACTAAGATCGGTGCTTTCCCATTTTTAAATTCCCGTAACGTTAATTCACGTTGCTTCTGATCGAGATCGGAATGAATTTCCGCGACCGAAAGTCGGGAGCGACCTAGCGTCTGTGCTACTTTTTTAACGTTAACTTTAGTGGAAGAGAAAATGAGAATGCGTTCGTCCTCTTTGGGAGGGCGCGAAGTGAGCAATTGTTTTAATAACTTTACTTTTAGGTCACTGTGTATTTCATATACCGTTTGCAATACGCCTTCGGCAGGTTTAGAAACAGCAATATTGATCTGTTTTGGATTTTTTAATATCTGTTTAGCAAACGTTCTAATTTTACCAGGCATCGTTGCCGAGAACATTAACGTCTGCTTGGTTGGTGGGGTGAAACTTTCGATTTTTTGAATGTCCGAAATAAATCCCATATCCAGCATTCGATCCGCCTCATCAAGAATCAAGTGACGTAATTTGCTAAATTTCACGTAACCCATTTGTAAGTGCGCAATCAAACGCCCTGGCGTTGCCACTACGATATTTGCCCCCGTCGCTAATGCTTTACGTTCTAAACTAAACGCATCACCATCACGTCCACCGTAAATGGCAGTATTACTCAAGCCCGTAAAATAAGCAAAGCCGGTTAGTTCGCGATCAATTTGAATCGCCAACTCGCGGGTAGGTACTAAAATCAGTGCATCAATGGAATCAGGAACACTATTATCAATCAAATTATTAATAACAGGTAGTAGAAAAGCGGCTGTTTTACCCGTTCCCGTTTGCGCGCAAGCGATAAGATCGTGTCCATCTTTGATAATGGGAATGGCTTGCTCTTGGATTGGAGTGGCTTTCTCAAAGCCCATCGAGTCTAAACTATCTAAAAGGCTATCTTTTAAGTCTAATTCTTGAAATGTCAAAGTGAGTATATTATTAAACTGGACGACGCTATGTAGTTGGTAGTTTTAAGTTGATAGTTTGTAGCTGCAATCCGTTCGTAGTGAGCGACTTACTTCCTTTTTACTATCAAAATATAATATTCTGATTATCAGCGTGGTATATTTTTATTGAATATATAAAACTGCTTAAATCAGAAAATCAAATACTAATTCAATGTCAGTGTCCAGTATTTCATGATTTTAAAAAAGTTCACGGTATTTTTTGGGAGATTATTCCCAAATCTATGCCCATGTTCAAAAAGCACACAAAGATACTAAAGTTCAAGTGGAATCACGTAGGCTATAAAATGAAAAACGCTCCTTAAATCAATTTAATTTCGTGGCCTCTAACAAATGTTTTTCAAAACAAGAATCAATACGCCCAAATCATATTCCATTTATTCCCCTTTTTGTAGTTTTTAATTTTAAATATTCGTATAATTGGAAATTATTTTAAACCATTGAAATCTATTATCATGAATACGTATGATTTTATAATTATTGGTGCAGGTTCTGCGGGTTCTGTTTTGGCTAATCGCCTTTCAGAAAATGGGCAATATCAAGTGCTGTTACTGGAAGCGGGCGGAAAAGACAATGATATGAACATGAAAATCCCCGCTGGATTTCCCAAACTATTTAAAACCAAACACGATTGGAATTACCATACTAGTCCGCAAGAACATCTGAATGACCGCGAGCTATATTTGCCTCGTGGAAAAACATTAGGCGGTTCGAGTAGTATTAATGCTATGATTTACATTCGTGGAAATCGAGCAGATTATGACGGTTGGGCAGCGGAAGGAAATGCGGGTTGGACTTATGATGAAATGTTGCCTTATTTTAAAAAATCAGAGCGGCAAGAAATAATTAAAGATGAATTTCATGGTCAAAATGGCTCACTTAACGTTACCAATCGCAATTATACCAATCACTTATCTGAGGTATTTGTAGAAGCAGGTAAGGAATTGGGCTATGCAGAAAATCCTGATTTTAATGGTAAAACGCAAGCTGGGTTTGGTATGTATCAGGTGACGCATACCAATGGTTCGAGATGTAGTGCAGCAGTTGCTTTTTTAAATCCTATTAAAGATCGTTCTAATCTAACCATAGAAACGCACGCACAAGTAGAGCGCATTCTCATCGAGGGCAAGCAAGCAACGGGTGTACGTTATTCACAAAAAGGAAAATCCATTGAAGTAAAAGCCAATCAAGAAGTCATTCTGAGTGCGGGTGCTTACAATAGTCCTCAGGTTTTAATGCTTTCAGGAATTGGTGCGGGTGAAGAATTGCAACAGCATGGCATTCCAATAGTGAAGAATTTATCCGCTGTTGGAAAAAATTTACAGGATCACTTAGTCTCTTTTATGTTGTTTAAAAGTAATTATAAAAAGACACTGGATTCAGCAGAAAACTTTCCTGTTATTTTAAAACACTTAGGGAATTATTTTATCAATAAAAAAGGGCCATTTAGTAGCAATGTAGGCGAAGCGGGTGCATTTGTCAAATCCTCAGCAGATGAAATTGCGCCTGATATTCAGTACCATTTTGGCCCCTGTTTCTTTTCGGAACACGGT
>JBGCES010000377.1:0-11628 GCA_045106545.1 Saprospiraceae bacterium | reverse complement strand
TCTAACCAATTGGCATGTACCACATTTAAACTGACCTGCTTTGCTTGAGCATTCTCCTGTGCTTTTTCCAACATATTTTGCGAACCATCTAGCGAAGTGACTCGGAACCCCCGTTGCAATAACGTTATTTTGGAAGAAGGGAAAACGGTCGTTTGATTTAGCAGATAGCAAATACAAAAAGGGTTAAGTATTACTGCAATACAGGCTTTTAAATAGCTCCTGTGATACAATATTACTTCAGTTACCAATTTATAATTGCTTTTCAAGGTCGTTTCTTAGCGACTATTGTTATGTGAGACAATTCCCCTGTTTATGTAATGATGACCTATATAAGAAAAGCTGCCTAAACTAGTGGGACAAAATGAATTGCACAAAAAAAAACCGATTCCCACGTTCGTGGGAATCGGAATAAGGGTAATATATCAGTAAAAAGCAAAGGAATAACACCAGTGATGCTTATTCACTAAGAAGTAACTTCTTAGTGATTGGTGTTTTATTTTTAGCTTGTAATTGTACAAAGTATATACCTCTTTCGAGCAGTGCGACACTTAGAGGTGCCGTCTGTTCATTCACTTCTTCGATTTGCTTCTCTAATACAAGCTGTCCTAATTGATTAAACAGCTGAATGGTAATACTTTCACCCAAGAATGATTTAATTTCTACATTAACCCGCTGGGTAGCAGGATTTGGATATAGTTTAAAGTCATTCACGTCAAACGTAGTACTGTTAGTAGTCAAGAAGTTAATTCCACCGATTGTTAGGTTATTACTAATTTGTACGGTGTAATCTTCGACTTCACCTGGGCCAAAACTTTCGCAGGCAGTAGGGGCAACATCTTTTTGCGCCGCTACTCGCATACGAGTTGCGCCTAGACTAGCATTTGCAGGAACGTTGATAGTACCGCTCACTGTACCTCGTCTAGACTGTGCAAAAGCCATTTCACCAGCATCCATGAAGTCACCGTCGCGGTTCCAGTCAATCCATACGCGCCAAACCATATTGAACTGTGTATAGCTGTAGCCTGGAGTCAGCCTGACCTGTAATTGTTGACCACGGATAGCATCAGTACTTGAACTAGTGAAATCGGCATATCCTTCTTTGGTGGAAGTTTTATTAATGCTACCTATACGTACGTTACTAATCCACTGTGTCCAAGGAGAAGTACCTTTAACAGAACAATATCCCGTTGGAGCAGTACCACCACCATTGTTATTCTGCAATACGTTAATATCAAAAGAACACGTTTGGGTACTACCGCATCCGTCAGTGATTTCGTAACTAATGGTAGTAATACCTACTGGGAACATTGCTCCATTAGCTAAACCTCCAGTTTGTGAGATAGATACGCCTCCGTTGTTACAGCTAGTCGTAGCTGTTGGTGGATTCCAACTGACCATTGTACCTGTGGGAGTGTTTTGAGTAACCGTAATATTATTTGGACAACTCACCGTGATATTAGAGCCACTGCTGTTACAGATAATGGCAATAATGTTAGATTCACCCGTATATTGACTACAGTTCTCGCGTCTTGCGCAGCGTAGGAAGTATGAGGTCTCATGTACAACTCCTGGATTATACGATGCGCTAGTCGCACTAGGAATAAGTTCCCAGTGGGGATCAATAGTAATATTTTCAATAGTTGATGTGGGAGGATTACTCGAAGTCGTACTCACCAACCAGATATATTCAATATCACCCGATCCGCCACTAGGACTGACACAGTTTCTAATACTAGGTGCTACTGCTGGACAACTATTGAGCATAGTAGAATTTTGGCAATTGTTACCAAAGCCAATCTTTCCACCATTGGTGAAGTTATCACAAGTACCTCCACTACCGCCTGGTACGGTCACATTTTCACTAATCTCACAAATAGGAGACCAAGTACTACTCAAAAACTTCACACTGACTACATAATTACCCGATAAGTTAGGTATCGCCACCTGACTAGGACAATCTACACAGTCATATACCGTCGTCCAGCCACTATCGAAAACTTTTACTAAGACAATCGGCGCAGTCAGTCCAGAGATACTCAAGACACCATTAGCAGCAGTCAACTGAATATCACTACAATCTGGGTCTCCACCTCCACCAGTAGGTACACCCGCACAAGTACAGCCATCAGATTTGATGACATCGTTGATGGTATTTGGATTGCCATCGTTACAGCTAGTACCTGCTACTGCAGGTAGGTTTGGATCGTTAGGTGCACAATCGTCAGCATCGCAGACGCCGTCATTATCGCTATCGCCGCCGCGGTTGGCACAAGGATCGTTGACCACTGTACCCGCACAAGTACAACCATCGACTTGAATGACATCATTAACTGTATTCGGATTACCGTCATTACATGTTCTACCAGGTGTTGTAGGTAGGGTAGGGTTGTTAGGTGCACAATCATCCTCATCACAAACGCCGTCATTGTCTCTATCGTTACAACCACCACCAGTTACTTCTACGTACTCCTTTTCGTCGCAGAGTTCTTGCCAGCTACTATTGAATAATTTAACCGTGACGTAGTAGGTACCCGTCGGTAAATTATAGGTTTCCGTAGGGCTACAATTGGTAGAGCAACCAGCTACTTCCTGCCAGCGACTATCAAATACTTTGACAATTGCAATTGGAGTATTCAAACCACCAACAGTGATTTGTCCTGCACCACCAGTAATCATAATTTGACTACAAGGATCGCCAGCATCTGGTGTACCCGCACAAGTACAACCATCGGCTTGGATAACATCATTAATGGTATTCGAATTGCCATCATTACAAGCTGTGCCAGGGGTAGTCGGCAAGTTTGGATTATTCGGCTCACAATCATCATTGTCACAAACGCCGTCGTTATCGCTATCGCCGCCAGCATTGGCACAGGGGTCATTAATTGTACCTGCACAAGTACATCCATCTGCTAGTATTACGTCATTTACAGTATTTGCATTGCCATCATTACAAGCTGTGCCAGGGGTAGTCGGCAAGTTTGGATTATTCGGCTGACAATCATCATTGTCACAAACGCCGTCGTTATCGCTATCGCCGCCAGCATTTACACAAGCATCACACAGTGCGCCTGGGCAAGCATCCGTACCGTCAGCACTTGTCAAATCATCGTAGTTGACTCCTGTAGTCGGAATGGTCTGATTAGCAGACTCGTTCTCTGTAATCGTTGTATATTGACTGGTAAAAGAACCAGCGGTAGCGGGACGACTGTGGTAAAATGCCAAACAACTGCTGCCAGTCGCGTCATCGAGTACACTAGCGGCTACGTTTACACAAATTTCAGCAACAGGCGTGAAAGCACTCGTAATTTGCGTCGTTGCGTTCGGATTACTACGGTCAATTTGGATAATATTAAAATCCAAAAATCCTAAGTTATTATCAATATCATTGAGTGGACTTGCTGCTTCTTGCCCTTGCCCACTTACTTTAGTATTTTGATCGATATTTGCATTGCCATAGAAAGTATTTGGCAGCAGCGATGTAACGGAAGTAACAGTCATCAAATCACCATCAAAGAATAGACGATAATTTTGGTCACCTAATGCCCAACTACCAGCATTGGACTGTAGCTCTAGTTGGTAGCAAACTTGATTACTGGTACAGTTCACAGCTGATTGTGTGAGTCGGATATTCCACTCATCTTCATCAGCCATTTGCATGCCTTGACAAGTACAACCATCCGCTTGGATAACATCATTAGTTGTATTTGCATTGCCATCATTACAAGCCGTACCGGGGGTAGTCGGCAAGTTAGGGTTATTAGGTTGACAATCATCATTATCACAAACGCCGTCGTTGTCACTGTCACCACCTCGGTTAGCACAGGAGTCACAAAGAGGACCAATACAAGCATCCGTACCATCTACACTCGTCAAATCATCGTAATTAGCCCCCATGGTAGGCATAGTCTGATTAGCAGGTTCGTTCTCCGTGATGGTTGTGTATTGGCTAGTAAAAGAACCAGCGGTAGCGGGACGGCTGTGGTAGAATGCCAAGCAGCTACTACCCGTAGCGTCATTGAGTACACTTGAGGCAACGTTTACACAAATCTCGGCTACTGGCGTGTAGGCAGTCGAAATTTGTGTCGCTGCGTTCGGGTTACTCCGATCTATCTGTACGATGCTAAAATCTAAAAATCCTAAATTATTATCAATATCATTAAGTGGACTTACAGCCTCTTGTCCTTGCCCACTTACTTTAGTATTTTGATCGACATTCGCATTGCCATAAAAAGTATTTGGCAAGAGAGAAGTAACGGAAGTAACGGTCATTAAATCACCATCAAAGAATAGACGATAATTTTGGTCGCCTAATGCCCAACTACCAGCATTGGATTGTAGTTCTAGTTGGTAGCAGACTTGACTGCTAGCACAGTTCACATCTGATTGTGTGAGTCGAATATTCCATTCTTCTGCGGCTGTCATTTGCGATCCTCGACAAGTACAACCATCTGCTTGGATAACATCATTAATTGTGTTTGAGTTATTGTCATCACAGACAGTACCGGGGGTAGTCGGCAAATTAGGATTATTGGGTTCACAATCATTGTTATCACAAATGCCGTCGTTGTCACTATCTCCACCTGCATTAGCGCAAGGATCAGTTACAGTACCTGCACAAGTACAACCATCTGCTTGAATAACATCGTTGGAAGTTTGTGCATTTCCATCATTACAAGCAGTACCAGGAGTGGTTGGTCGATTAGGATTATTCGGTTCACAATCGTCGTTATCACAAACGCCGTCGTTGTCGCTATCACCACCTGCAGTAGCACAAGCGTTACAGCTAGAACCCAGACAAGCAGCACTGCCGTCTGCGCTGGTTAAATCATTAAAATTACCTTCGGTAGTTGCTACTGTACTTCCTGGAGCATCATTTTCAGAGAAAACAGTATATTGACTAGTAATATCTCCAGCAGTAGCGGGACGACTGTGGTAAAATGCCAAGCAGTTACTCCCCGAAGGGTCGTTGATAGCTGCTGCTGCTACATCAACACATATCTCCGCAGTCGGAATAAAACTTCCACCGATTTGCTGGGCAGCAGCGGGATTACCTTTGTCCGTTTGTACAATACTGAAATCTAGAAAACCTAAATTATCATCAATATCATCCAATGGACTTGCTGCATCTTGTCCTAACCCACTAAATTTAACGTTTTGATCGATGTCAGCTGAACTATAGAAAGCCGCTGGTAGTAGCGAAGTCACCGAGGTAACCGTCATGAGGTCGCCATCAAAGAAAAAGCGATAGTTTTGGTCACCTAAAGTCCAAGAACCAGCAGTTGCATTTTGCAACTCTACCTGATAACAAACTTCATTTGCGGAACAACTTAAACTGGATTGACTCAATTGAATATTCCAGCTTTCTTGAGCAAAATTTGGCAGGGAAGAATATATAATGGCTATCCATAATAGTAGTAGGCGTCTAAACCTATGTCGATAACCCGAATAAAGCTTAGTTTGCTTATTGGTCATAGTTATTTGTTTTTGTGTAAAAAGTGATAATCATTCAAAACTAACAGAACATAGTACGATCACTCAGCCATGCAATCATTGATACAACTCAACAAAAGTTACCATAGAGTAGAAACATTTACTCTATTCAGGCTAGTGAATGGCTAATTAAAGAAAGTACTGGAGTAGATTTGAGGAATGCGATCTTCTTCGAAATTATCTGAATCGAATATATCAACAGATAAAAATACACGTTTAACGGGGTAGAAAAGTGATTTTACTTTTAATTGCGAAATGGCGGAACTTCTCCCCTGGCCGTAGGGAAGAATTGTAATTATGGTGCAGCTTTAACGCACCATTTCACCATTTGAAAAGTTCACATTTTTAAACCGTGACGTGTATAATTCCGTTGGTAAGCAGATTGATAAGTTTATTATGTTGATTAAGTTAATATACTATTTTATTCAACTTTATCAACTACATTAACTGGTTCAACTACTTGAAACGATTTTCTATCTCAAATAAATCAATTGTGTTTTGAATTTGGTTAAAGGTCTAAGCGGGGGGGAGTTTTAAAACAATTCCTTTTTTAATAAGATAACTATGTGAGTAGGATAGTAGAAAACCAAAAGCAAGACAAAACTACTAATAGAACTACCTAAATAACAAATATGGGCAGGGTCAGAAAATAACATTTAGGGATTAAAAAAAAACATATGAAGAATAAACCACTCAATTAAGGGTATTTACGTAGATAAATTTGAGGGTTTTAAATCAATCACACTAAGTATTCACTTGGATATTTACCAAATCTAGCTTTAAAGTTGCGGGAGAATACTTTATCGGACCTAAAGCCAACTGAATACGCAACGGCTTTGACTGAGTCATATTCTCTGTCTTCTAACATCTGTTTACCTTTATTCAGTCTTACTTCTCTAATATATCGCTTGGGTGTGATACCTAAAATGGAATTGACTTTGCGATTAAGATGGGTTTTGCTAATCGCCATTTCGTTAGCGATTTTATCTAAATCAAGATTAATGTCAGTAATGGATTTTCCAATAAGTTCTTCAAATTGAGCGAGCCAAAGTTTATCTTCTCGGCTAATAATAGGCACAGATTTCTTTTCTTTTACTACTGCTGTTTCGGTCGCTTCGTAGCTAGGCTCTTCAATGATTGTGACTGTCGCTTCTGTATCTGTTTCCGTTTCTTCTTCGAGGTGCTTATTGTTGATCCGATTATCCGCCAACTCCAACAAATTATCAATATGTGCCACTAAAACATCCGAATCGAAAGGTTTTAATAGATAATCATCTACACCAATGCGTAGTGCTTTGGCTTGAGCAAAAGAATCTGTTTTAGCCGTCAACATTAAAACGGGAATATTACTGAGATGGTCGTCCTTCTTCAATCTAGTCAATAACTTCATGCCATCCATAACTGGCATCATAATATCGGACATAATTAAATCAGGGCGTTGCGTTTCCAAAAAGGCTAGTGCTTCCTCACCGTGGTGAGCGAAGTCCAGATTGAATTTCTGCCCCAAAAAAGTATTGAAAAAGTCACATAATTCTAAATTATCCTCTACAATCAAGATTTGTTTGGCATCCGTAAGTTTCTTTTTAGCACTCAGATTCTCCGCAGGAGTGGGATTATCTACCACTTTATCAAATTTAAAAGGTTTTACAAACGTCTGATTATCAATGGCTAATCGTTTCGAAAACGTAATGGTGAATGTACTTCCTTCCCTCCATTTACTTTGTACCTCGATGGTTCCTTCTAATAGCTCGATGTATTGCTTACAAATTGCTAATCCAATCCCCGTTCCCCCTAGGAGCGGTACATCAACGGAAGAGGTTTGAAAATAAAGTTCAAAAATTCGTTCTAAGTCGTCTTCTTTAATGCCTATACCATCGTCTTGAATAATGATTTGGATAGCATCTTCGACTTCGGTGACATTGACGGAAATCAAGCCATTGGGCTGAGTATATTTAAAAGCATTGGAGAGCAGATTATTAAGGACAATAAACAGTTTTTGCGCATCCGAAATGATTTTAATATTGGGGACATAAACAGGTTTTTGGAAACTAATTTTTTTATTAGCCGCATTGATATCAAAATTATTGAGTGTCTCGAAAATAAAATCACGGAGATAAAATTGCACGACATTAACGGGAATCGTCGAGTTTTCTGCCTTGATGATGTTCAGTATCTGGTTGGTGAAATCCATCAAGTGATGAGTATTCTTTTTAATATTTCGTAAGCTCTTACTAATTTTCTCATCCTGCCCATAATTCTTCATTAGAAAATCAGCATGCCCTGAAATTAAGGTTAGTGGTGTCTTGAGTTCATGAGCCGTATTGGAAAAATAGTTCTTTTGTTGGGATTCTAACCTTTCTATTTTATTCAATTGTTCTTTCAGTAAATCTTCATTTTTACGAACAGTGGAGCTGGTTAGGTGCATAACGTAGAAAGATATAATAACCACTATTACATACCGGTAAAAAATAAGTTCATTTGACGAGGAATAAACTGGAAGAGAGAAGTCAATAAATAAAATGTCAAGAAAATGCAAAACAGCTATCCCCAAGCAGAGAAGACAGAATGATAATGAAATTAATTTGTCCCTATTGGATTCAAAAAGCCCTCCACAGGCCAAGCCGACCAATATATAAGGAGCAAAGAGATTTTTGGCATAAGGGTAGAACAGGTTCGTCAGAAGAAGCGAGATGCTGAAACCTATGGAGAGGATATATTTGGCGACCCTGTGTTTTTTCTGATAGTTGAAATACAAAATCAACAAGCAACAGGTAAATAATCCAAAAATACTGAGATTGCTCAGCATGGAGGTGGGTCTATCGTTCAAATGGAAAGTTAGCTGTGGGAAATAAAATATTGTAAAGGCCACAATAGCAACAATATTGGCTACTTTTATCTTATAGGAATGAAAATCGTTGACATAAGGTTTTTCTAAACCTAAGTGTACTATTTCTTTGATAAATCTCATTTTACTTTTGTTTCAAGTATGAAGCTCTGGTAGAAAGATTGCATATGAGTAAGAAAGAGAGAACTTGCCGATATTTACTGTACTCAGTTGCGTATCAAGTCGATCTTTTTGCCCTATTTAACATTCTTTTAGTCCTTGCATTTTTATTAGAACTTAACACTAAAATTGTATTATTAAACTAAAATTATGAAGTTGTTTTAGATTAGTTTGGAAGTCGGAAGTTTTCTGCTACATTTTATGGTATAACAATGCTGGATACCTAACATACAGGTACGTTTAAATAAGTAAAGATTGTTTTTACCCCCACCAAATGTTATTTTTTATTCGCAAATGTTATTTTTTGAAACCAAATGTTATTTTTTGAAACCAAATAATAATAATAACAATCTTGTGATTTCGTACATTTACAATGTTCCTTGATGATAAAAGGACAATCTTACCAAAAGCAATCATAACTATATTGACTCATCTAGCAACTCTTGTGACATTGAAATATTTTAATGTTTTAGTTTAAGTTATCTGCTCTTCTATTCTCAATTCCTTTTTTTTTTACTAAACCGCTTTTTTAATGTGAATCTTGGTTCATTAAGAGTTACAGCACTTTTAATGCCATTCATCACCATTAAACGAACAAGTTTACTTAGTTATTCACTAACAGTTTAGACCTAACTGTCTGTTATTATCCAAACTTGGATCAGACAGTACTGCCCAAACTATGCCGTGATTCAACCAGATAAACATTATTCTCTGTATCTGTAGCATGCAATTATGCTTGCTGTCTCGTTTAAAAATAAATTAATAAAAAACAGTTTTACTATGAAAAAAATATCCTTTTCAGAAAAAGTAGCTACCGTTACTTTTTCCAAAACGACGATCAGATATCCGATCCAATATCTGGAGACTGCCCATGGTGCAATCCCCTTGTTTCCTACTCCCTAATTTAAAAGATTCGCTCATCGGAGATTCATAGTATGAAAATCCGACGAAGATATTTCGGAATCTTTTTTCTCAATTCTTAGTCTTCGAATTGAATTTTAGAAAAGTCAAGCATTAATTTCTCACTATACAAAATTGGCATAGTGTAGCTAGACTTACTTTTTAATTAAAAAATTATGAACATAATGCATTTAAATAATGTAAAAGCAGCCATATACGGATGTATCAATTCCGTTTCGGATGCATTAAATATCAGCGCAGCTTTTAGGGCGGGAGCTGTTTTCAAAAAAAATAGATTATTTCTTTTAATGACTGCCTTTTTGGTATTGACGATATCGCTCAATGCGCAACAACCCTCATGTCTCCTAAATAATGTAGGAATGTGTAAATGGTATGGGGATGTAGATAATCAACATCTCGGAGATTCAGTTTTTGATGACGAGGATAATGATGACTTAATTTCATTCCGAAATTTTGGAAATACTAATATCAACATCTCGGGTTGGCAATTATATGTTGATGAAAGAGGTACTAGTACTCCAGTATTTACTTTTCCTGCTTCTACGATTCTTACACCCGGAGAACAAGTAACTGTCGTGTCAGACTGGAATGGAGGAGGTCTTCCTGCCAATTTTTTTGATGCGAATTTTGCAAGTGGAGAAGGAATGTTTGAAGAGGTTTTCAATAATCGCAACTATGCTATTCTTCGCAATCCATCTACCAATCAATACATAACCTACCACAACCAAGGAGGTAATGGGCAATCACTTGGTTTTGGCACCAAGGTTTGTAATGTTGATTTTTCAAATCTCATTCCTCGTGACTTCGAGGGATGTGAGGTGATCTATTGGACTGGATCTAATTATATTAATACACGCGATTGTTCATTTAGTATTCTTAATACAGACCCATCCCCTGGAGGTATCGAAATCTGTAACAATGGCATCGATGATGATGGTGATGGACAAGTGGATTCGGCGGACAGTGATTGTAATTCGTGCAACGATTCAAGCACATCCCCATGTAGTTCCACCGCTCAGACAACTTCAGCTGGAGCGTCAGTTGGTGCTTCTGGTACGAGCGGTGTTTGCCTATTTTGTTCCGTAACTGGGAAGAATAATTTGGTAGATGCAAATACATCCAATTTCGCTTCTATCAATATACCCATAGGTGTTTTCAGTTCTGGTTTCGTTGATGTGAACCTTGGACAGGTTTATCCCGCAGGTACCCGTGCAGGGTTCATAGCAGATGTTAACGGAGGGCTCGCCGGTTTATTCAATGGCGTCACTCTGACCACCTATCTTGGTGGTTCCCAACAGCAAAGTATTTCAGGAGGAAATTTGATCAATATCCTTGGATTTGGCGGAGGCAAAAATGTTGCGTCCACCTTCTGCCAACCTTTCGACCGTATCAGGATTTCAGCGGGTTCTTTGGCCGGGGTATTGGCCAATTACCGAATCTTCAATGCCTTTGTAGTTGATGGCTGCCAATATCCAGTTGTATGCGGCGCATCCGCTAGTGCAGAAGTTTGCGGAGATGGAATCGATAATGATGGCGACGGATTAGTGGACTGTGAAGATGACTGCATCGACACTGGTATTGACACCGACGGTGACGGTATTCCCGATGCAGAAGATTTGGATGACGACAACGACGGTATTACAGATATTGTAGAAAACAGCGTAGGCGGTGGCGACACCGATGGCGACGGTGTTCCCAACCGTCTGGATTTGGACTCTGACAACGATGGTATCAATGACGTAATCGAAGCGGATGGTATTGATAATAATAATGATGGACTTGCGGATGGTGCTGTTGGTACGACACCTACGACTAACGGTATCCCC
The DNA here is from genome assembly GCA_045106545.1 of Saprospiraceae bacterium. GTDB lineage: Bacteria > Bacteroidota > Bacteroidia > Chitinophagales > Saprospiraceae > JBGCES01. The sequence continues at coordinate 384 of JBGCES010000377.1, read as the reverse complement.
ACAACGGCAGGTACTGGTCTCTTACCGCCTGACACGGATGGTGACGGCATCGTTGACCACAGCGACCTCGATTCCGATGATGACTCTATTTCCGACCTCATTGAAGGTGGCAGCGGTGCACCAGATGCCGATGACAACGGTGTGGCTGACGAACCGGACACAGATGGTGATGGTATTGTGGATAGTGTCGATGGTGCGCCTACTTTCGGTGATGCTGGCAGCCCAACGACTCTTGATACCGACGGAGAAGGTACACCTGATTACCTAGACCCAGATAGCGACAACCCTGCGGAAAATATCGTGGGAGTTACCGATGGTATCGGTGATGATATCGACGATGCTGGAAATGCTCCTTTAGATGCTAATGGCAACGGTGAAATAGAT
>JBGCES010000376.1:0-5312 GCA_045106545.1 Saprospiraceae bacterium | reverse complement strand
TTACTGGTTACTGGTTACTGGTTACTGGTTACTAAAATGACTACATCAAAACGGATACCCAATCGCGATATTATAATTCAAATTGAAGCGATCTTGAAACTCCACTGGATAATCAGAAAACACCCATCGTTCGCCATCGGGTAGATAAGGTAACCGCAGCGGATAAGCGGCATCAAAACGCAATACGATAAAATTAATATCCAAACGCAGACCAAGTCCTGCGCCGACAGCGAGTTCTTTATAAAAAGAGTTCCAACGAAATAGCCCATTGGGATTTTCATTGTTTTTGTCCGTGATTAACCAGACATTTCCTGCATCCACGAAGGCTGCGCCTTTTAAATAAAAAGCGGGCAAAATATCGAAGCGATATTCTAAATTCATTTCAATTTTCACGTCACCCGTTTGGTCAAAAAAGCCAACGGGTCGCTCATCACCTTGAATCAGCGGTTGCGTAGTTCCTGGTCCCAGTTCGCGAATGCGAAAGGCGCGTACGCTATTCGCACCACCGCTAAAAAACTGTTTAATGTAGGGTAAGTAATCGGAATTTCCGTAAGGTAAACCTGCGCCTACATTGAGCCGAGCGACGATGGAACTATTGCGCTGCAAAATGTTGTAACGCGCATCCGTTTCCAGTTTTGCAAACTGTGAATAAGGCAAATTTAGTAGCTTTTCGGGTTCGCCAGTAGCATTACTTCCACCACCAAATAGCGCAGAAACTCCATTGACAATATTACCGGAAGTCTCCGCCCGCGTCTGCCAATATAGATAATTGTCACTCGTATTGACGCGCTGATTGGTATAAGTGTAACGATACGCAAAGCCTAAAATCAATAGGTCGTCAAAGCTCGATGCCAGACGACGATCGCTATCCAATAATGCTTGAAATTCATCGGTTGTACTCAGTAGATTAACCAAATTCAAATTAAAAACGGTTAATTCGTGGCGTTTGAAAGTAGTTTCACGCCAGTCAAAGGTATAGCGCAATTCTGCCGAGTTCAGTGTATAAAAATCAGGTCGCTGCTGATAGTTTTCCGAAAGAGAAATCCGCGTGCGTGGGACATAAAAAGTGGACGTATTACGTATTCCAAATGGCGTAATGAAACGTGGAAAGACCAGTTCCGCATTAGCATTCACATCCAACGTATTGATAAAAGTTTGACTACCACTTTGTGTTTCCGCTCCGACGGATAACCCCAAATTAAGTCGCTCTGCGCCATTGAATAAGTTGCGGTTGGCATAATTGACGGTAGCCGTTGCGCCGAGGTTACGTGAGTTGTCCGAACTAAATTCTATACCGGTTGAAAAATCCTGCGTCAGCGAAGGCGTCAGGTACAAATAGCGGTCGAGATATAGTTGGCGATCGGCAAGGCTTTGACGCAAGCGATATTTTAAATTTACAAACTTGAACACACCTAAATCTAATAGCTGATTAATGGTCTGTTCCTGTCGGCGTTCAGCGAAAAGCTCTCCCGCATTTTGCGCTATCGTTTCTTCTAACGCGGATGGACGTAAAAACGCTTCTTCGCTTTGATAAATCGTTACGCGCTCCGTTTTTACCGTATCGACATAATCTGCGTTGGGGTCATTAAGGCTGTATTGCGGAAAGATGTAGGTTTCTCCGATGTAATATTGCTGGTGCTTAGTAGAGTCTGCGGGTGGCTTAATGCGTAAGAACAAATCAGCTTGTAAATCCCCCGCCGTGGTATCAGCAAAATAGTAAAAGTAATCGGGATTGAAATCGTAAAATCCTTCGTTCTTGGCAATCTGATTAAGCCGTACGCGCTCCGCTGCCAGGTCATTCACGTTGTAAAATTTACCTGATTTCAGCTTCGACTTTTTTTGATTATTCTGTACTAATTCGCCGATTTTTGTAGAATCCTGTGGTAGATTAATATTGCGTATTTTATACTGTCCCTTAGATGTGATGGAATATTCTACCATCACCGTTTTGCCATCAACCAGCGTATCAAATTTAATTTCCGCCCCAAAATAACCGCGATCAAATAAGTAGTCCTCCATTCGCAATTCTGAACGGCTCACTAAACCCGTATTGTAGGTAGTTGCAGGTTCACCTAAGCGACTGCGAATAAAGCCACTAATACCTTTTTCCTTTCTAAATGTATTGTAAACCCACACGCTAAAGGAACTCGTATTTGCCTTTGGCTCAGCGATGATATTGAGATCGGTTACTACCGTTTTCGCTTTGCTAAACTGCTTGGGGTTCTCTAGTTTTACGTTCGTTCCCGTGTAGAGTAATTCGTCCTCCGCGATGTATTTAGTCGCATCGCATGCGGTAAATAGGAATCCAATACCCACAAAAAATATAAGAGATAAACTTCGCAAAATTGTTTTATTTTTTTGAAAACACTCGATAAGCGTCTTAGGATATTAAACGCAAAGGGCGCGAAGGCGCAGAGGTTTTCCGCTTTAACATGTACGCGACTTGGATTTTAAGGGCGCGGAGTATTTTTTCTTACGAAAAAAGTTAGGCGGAATACGCAGAAAAAATAGACAAAAGAAATTTCATATAAAGTCGCATTTTTAATTGCATAACGCCCTCATTTCATGCAACGAATCGCTCCCGTCCACCTTCTGCCGTCAACCGTCCACCATCTACTAAAACGTCTTCTGAAAGATCAAACCAACGCCCGTTTTATAGTCATTATCCTGACTTAAAATGTCTGTCACGTCGGGACGGCGAAAGACCCGAAAAAGATAATTACCCGCTTCCGTTAATTTATATTCTACGACAAACTCGCTACTAATCGCGGTATTATTTCCGCCCGTAATTGCGCTACTTCCGACGTTGACATTACCGCCAACCGTAACGGAAAGGCGGTCGTCGAACAGGCTTTTACTCAATCCGACTTGTAATTCAGTGACCGTGCCTCCGCTATCACCTGCGTATTTGTTTTGGTAGGAATCGACGCCAAAAGTGAGATCTACGCCTTTCACAAAGCGGTCTGCCAAGGAATTGAGTTGGTTGCTAATCAGATTACTCGCACTCCGTAAGGCAGCGGATTGACCGACTCCCGCAATACTTCCCCCCCCACTCTGTGGCGTAATAAAACTACCCAATAGTAACAAACCAAAAACCTGTTTATTCATCTCGGTCTCGTTCTCTTTCAGCTGGGATAATTTACGCGCCACCGTGCTGCTGACGGTACTCGAAAGGCTTTCAGGTAAGCGAATATCGAAGTTAATTAAGGGTTCATCAAGTGTACCTAACATCTGCATGACTACGTTGATTTCAGTGCGCTGTTTAGTGGCAGATTCTTCGCTTGCCGATAGATTGGCTTCGTTGGTAACTAGTTCGTAGGTCGTCGTTTTAGCGGTGTAAATAGCAGAAATATCAAAGCGGGAATTGAGCGGATCGCCCACCAAACTGATGTTGCTACCCGGCTGAATAACAAATTCTTTTTTCAATACCCCTTGGTAATTCAGGTTGTACGTTCCGCTGGTCAATACGTAATTCCCCGTTACGGCAACATCACCTGCTGGGTTCATTTCTACCGTTACGTTTGCGTTCCCGCGCGCTACCAATTTATCGCCCGTAGTCGGGTCGATGATGATTTGTAATTCGGCATCGTCAGTGACGGCGAGGTTCATTAATAAATCGACTCCCGTGTTATTTATTTCGTACACTTCGTTGATCGAAATCGTCGTATCTTGCTCATAATCAGCGGGATTAGCGAAAATGATAAAATCTTCCTGCGCGATCGCAGCTTCAAAACTAAGCGGCTGAATGAATAATTTTGAGCCACTTAAAGTACGAGCAGAAACCACGTTGACGCTCGGTTCCAGCGCATCACCTGTGATATTGACACTTGCACTGGCGAAGAGCTGACCGTAGTATAATTCATTATCGTCAACCGTCGTATTGAGGACTTGAAAACGATCCGTATTTAGTTTTAAATCCAACAAAAAATCAGTAAAAAACTCGTGTTTTACTTGTCCGCTAAATGTTGCCGTATTATTATTTTCATCCACTAAATTAATGCTACCTAAATCTACTAGCGTATTACTTACCGTCACGGTCGGTTGCTGCTGAATGGCGTAACGAATGCCGAGCATTTCCACTACGGTACTCACTTCGTTAAAAGTCATTTGTCCATTCACTGCCAACTCATCAGGCGTACCTGCTATGGCAAATTCCCCATTTACTTTTCCACGACTTTCCTTGATCAAATCAGCCATAAATGGATCGAGCAAACGCATTTCTATTCCTGCAATATTTGCATCCAAATCAATCTGATTGGTGGGAATGTTGTAAGTTCCTTTTACAGCCATGTCGTTATTCTGCCCACTTAGATTAGCCGCAATATTGATAATTTTGCTTCCACTAGCCTGTTCCGCTTGAATACTTAAATCGCCGACGGGTTCTTCGTTAAGCGCGATTTCGGTCACATTCATATCTACCTCGTAATGGAGATTATTTTGATAATCGCGCACGATGGCTTCGCCGTTAACCCGTCCTTCGTAGAAAGCATCGGGTTGATCTAGCAAATCAGAAATTTCTGAAACTTTGAAGTTAGAAAAAGCTACCGCAATGGGATAATCTTGCTCGCCAGCCATTTTCTGACGGGTATTAATACTAATCTCTTGACGATTCTTTTTTAAAGATAAATTTTCAATTTGCAACGTTTGATTATCATAAATGATCGCGTTATTATTAGTTACTTGCCACTCGTCATCATTCAGCACAAACTTGTCGTCAATGATGGCGCGATAGTTACCATTTATCTCGGTCGCAGTCAAGCCGATTCGTAATTTTTGTCCGCTCGTATCGCCTTCTACCGCCGCTGCTACGAAAAGGCTATCGTCGTACATGCGTACCTTCGCTTCAAGGAGCGGAATGGGCGCAGCGCTGCCACTCACGAAATCGGTAATTCGTAAACTCGTATTCAATTTTCTCGTATCGCCACCTACATCCAAATCAATCGCGCTGATCGTCATACCGTCATATTCCAAATCGGGGATTCGCCCTTCCATCTGTATCTCCTTGGCTTTGCTGTCAAAATTACCCGTAATGTAGGCGGTATCTAATTTTGTTAACTAAAAAACAAAAAGCTGGGTTAACGGCAACGGGTTATGCACACCAAATCCAAATTTGAATTGCTGATCGGGTAAGGTGCGAGCGGGTTGTGGCTCGGGTTCTAATGCTAAATCAGTAGGCGTATCTTTGGGGGAAATCGATTCATCGACGGGGAAGAAATCATTGATAAAATTAGTCATCAATGCAGGTAAATCCGCCACGGAATAGTCCCCTTCAATAAAGAAATTCAAGATATCGGAATCAAAACGAACTGATT
>JBGCES010000375.1:0-10942 GCA_045106545.1 Saprospiraceae bacterium | reverse complement strand
AAATTTGCCATAAACTTCGATGTATGGCAAATTGATAAAAGCAGGGATCGGATAGCTTCTAGTTATCCGATCCCATTTTATTTTAAATCAGCTCCGCTTCTTTTTGCGCTTTTTCTTCCGTTTCTTCTTCTCTTTTTTAGTCGATTCTTCTGTTCCATATGTAGAAGAAGTAGTCGGTGAATCACTGGAGTTGAGCAGTTGCAAAACGACTTTTTTCACTTCGCCATAGTTCACCTCTTTCTTAAACAAGTGTTGAAAAAAAGATTGGTGTCCATACTTTTGTCCTGAACTTGGATTGTAGCGGTCGCGTCCTAAAACATAGAAATAATTGCCACCTTCCATCATATCTAATGCACTACTATGTTCCGTCTGAATCGTTTGCGTATAATCGCCTGTCAAAGTGTCAATCACATAAAAAACGTGTTTATAAAATATCGCGCTGGTTTCTTTGTAACGTTCAAAAACATACACCTTTTTGTCCTGCCAATCGAATTCATCAATTTTGAATTCGTAGCCAATATCTTCGGGTAAGGATTCTGTCTTATACGCTTTATATAAAATCGCTCGCAGTGAGTCGCTGTCCGCATATTTTTCTTGTTGGTAAAGCGTTTCCACCAAAAGTGGAATGACTTCTAAGTCCGTCGGTTGCATTTGAAAATACGCTCGAAAATCCTGTTCCGCCGCTGCGTAATCCTGCATTTGCAGCTTAATTAAACCCAAATTATATAGTAAATTTTCATATTGTTCGTCCGACTGATCCAGATTCAGCATCGCCCGTTCATACAAGGCTCGCGCCTGTTTGGGCAAATTTTGTTTACCATAAATCGCCGCCAACTTATAAAACGCCGAATATGCACAAGCTGGTAAAACCACTGCCTGCTCAAACGCCACTCGCGCACTATCCAACTGATTGAGTTCCATAAAAACATCTGCTTTCACTTCCCATAAATCGGGATCATCAGTAGATAAATCTAAGCCTTTACGAATCGTTTTTAACGCCTCCGCGTATTGCTCCGTCTGCACTTGCGCAATCGTCAAATAATAATGTGCGCCTACGGAAGTCGGTCGCACTGCCAGTGATTGTTGAAAATTTTTAATCGCTGCAGTGGGGTTGCTGGGTTCATTGGCAATTTGGGCAATGCCGAACATAAAAGCACTTTCAGCGTCTATTTCAGATGCGGCTTCTGCTTCGGCAATGACACCCGCGTAATTGCCAGCGTCTAGCAAACCTGCGAGTCGCACATGTAACGAATCTTGGGCGATTAGGTTAGCAAATAACAATAAGAAAAGTGGCAGGAGTGATATTTTCATGGATAAGATTAATGTAAAATGAAGATTATGCAAAATTTTGAAAATGACTTAGATGTTGACGCTGAAGGACGCCGATTTTTATGATTCATGTAGGTTGTGAGCGACACACTAATTGATGTAAATTACTGCAGGAGTAACGTTGGAGGTGTAGTAAAATTGTTATTGGGTGAATGAGTTTGATTTATATGTAAAAAACAAAAATTCTACGTTGTAAATTTATATTTTGCGTTAATAACTTGCTTAAAAGCAAATGCGATAATGATATTCTACTATTTTCAATTTACAATCATAATTCATGCAATTTATCACTCCCCACCAACTCCAAACCCTGCTCTCTTTTCCAAAACTGGTAAATATTTTGGAAACTGCTTTTCAAAAAGACATCAACGTTCCACTCCGTCACCATCATCAATATTCTAATCCAACCATGGGCGTTGATTCGACTTTATTACTGATGCCAGCATGGCAAACTGACGCATTTTTAGGTTTAAAAATCGTGACGGTATCCCCGAATAATAGCCGTTTGAATCTACCTTCCATACAAGGTATTTATCTATTATTTGACGCCAAGTCAGGTTCACTGCTCGCGCAAATGGATGCAAAATTACTGACTGTAAAGCGTACTGCCGCAGCTTCCGCATTAGCTGCTCGTTTTTTATCGCGAGCAGATAGTAAAACGCTTTTTATGATTGGAACGGGCAACTTAGCTCCACATTTAATCGCTGCGCATGCGAGTATTCGACCGATTGAACGGGTGTTGGTTTGGGGTAGAAATTCGCAAAAGGCGCAGGCAGTAGTAGAACAATTTCCAGATGCGACCTTTAGTATTGAAGTAGTTGAAAATATCGAAACGGGCATCGCGGAAGCCGACATTATTTCCTGCGCGACTTTGAGTGAGCAACCGCTGGTTTTTGGCAAATGGCTGAAAGCGGGACAGCACATTGACTTGGTTGGCTCGTACTTACCGCACGCACGCGAAGCGGATGATGAAGTGATGCGCCGTGCAACGATTTTTGTAGATACACTAGAAGGTGCAATCAAAGAAAGTGGTGATTTAGTGATTCCTTTGCGGAATGGCATAATCAAAATGGTGGATGTGAAAACAGATTTATTTGGTTTGTGTCGCAAGGAACATAGAGGTCGGAAAACGGCAGAGGAAATTACCGTTTTTAAATCGGTAGGTCATGGGTTAGAGGATTTGGCGGCGGCGGAGTTTGTTTATGAAAAGTTAGCAAAAAGCTGAGATGGAGCAGGAAGCTCCGTCCCAGCTAGTCACTGTTCGGGTAGAGTTTACTACTCTGCCCGAGCTTTTTTTAAAACCCTATCCCAATCCAACACCACCAATTCCTGCGCCTCGACCCGCCAAGCCATCATTATAAACACTAAATGAATCACCCAAATCCACCGTTTAATCATTTCGACTTGCATCCTATCCTTTTTTAATTTAACTTTGCAATACAAAGTAGTTTGAAAGTGTAATTTAAGCTGTGCTTTGTCACAATCGTTCGAGGGTTGAAAACCCTTGTAGCTCTACTAAACAAGGGATTTCAATCCCTTGAAAAAGATGTGATAGTCATTCGGAGCGAAAAATATACATCAAACAGCCCTAAAGGGCTTCGACATGAAAGGATAAAGCCTTTACTACCATCAACCATAAAAAAAGCTATGCTAAACCCAGCTGTTCTCAAAGACAAAATTTTCCTCACTGGCGTTGGTCTCTTCGCCGCTTCGGTGCTGATTTTCTTATTTACTTACGGCACGTTTTTACCGATTCGAGATGACATCAGCGAGATTTTCTTTGTCAACTATCCACTTTTCATCATTTACTTTATCGTTGTTGGTGGTGCGAATCGTAAGCAATTTGGCGCGTGGTATCGCTTTCGCGAACGCCGTTGGAATGCCTTATTATTGCTACTGTTCAATATGTCGGCTTACGCCTTAAATCGAGCATTGCCCGTTTTTCAAGAATCAACGCCTTGGCTAACTGGCTTTTTGATGACGCTCAATGCCGCCGTTCTAATCTATTGCTTGCGCGATACGCGCCGACCCGATGCATTGAATTATGGTTTAGTGTTGATTTTTTCGGCAGGACTACTTTTTAATATTTACGAAGCCATTTATATCTTCGAGTTGTACGCAGTTGGCGTGATGGCATGTTGGTTTTTTGGTATTTCCGTACATGCCTTTGTACCGCTGATGTGGTGTGGATTTTTAAGTAAATTATTATACGAACACCTCCAACCACACGTAAATTTCTGGCAAGCTGCAATTGCTGGTTGGGTCATTCCATTGGCGATCGTCGGCTGGTTTGCAGTAAAATGGCAGGGCGTACAAACAATAGTGGATCAACACCAAACCGAACTAAAAACCACGGATCAATCGGTAGAGATTTTACCCGATTGGGTGCGTTTAGCACAGCATTTAAAAGCAGATTGGGTAACGAAAAGAGCAATCAAGAGTGGTTTGGTTTATAGCATTGTCAAAGGCGGTCGAATCAACTGGATGCCTGCGCAAAGCAATTGGTTGAATGAACGTACGGAACACGATCCATTAGTCGTTACCGCTTCTTTTTTTGTAGGTAATATTGATCTGGATGCTGGTAAAAAAGTCAAGTTATACAAAGCTTTATATAACAAACGTCACCAAACGGAACGCCGTCTCTGGTCAGGTAATCATCTCTATACTGACCACATCGAAACGACCGTTCAACTCTTCCCTGAATACCGCGTAGCCTATACGGAAAGGCTGTTTGACATCAAACATTCGGGTAAGCAACGTGGTCGCTGGAACGGTGCTATACAGGAGGCGATTTACTCTTTTTATCTGCCCGCTGGCTCGGTCGTGACTTCTGCTTCGCTGTGGGTAGATGGCGAGGAGCGTCCTGCTTATTTGACCACCAAAAGTAAGGCAGATAGTGCATATACAACCATCGTCGGGCGCGAACGTCGCGATCCGCTGGTAATTCATTGGTCGGAAGGCAATCGCGTTTCGGTTCGCGTGTTTCCCGTGCGTTATGATTTGCCACGCAAGTTTAAAATTGGCGTGACGACTCCGTTGGCAGAGCAAGATGGACAATTGGTTTATCCCAATATTGATTTTGAAGGGCCACAGTGGTTGGATGCGACCGAAAATGTGACCGTTTTAACGGAAGGCGCAACGGAAAACATGGACGCGCCTTGGGGTTTATATCATACGGAGGAAGGTTGGAAATACGAAGGTGCGTACCTCTCTGATTGGTCACTTACCTTTGATGCGCCGCCTTTAGCAACAGAAGCGTTTTCCTTTAACGGGCGACGTTTACAACTCGAAAAATACGAACCTAAATGGACAGATTTTCAACCACAAAAAGTGTATCTGGATGTAAATGCGGCGTGGGATCGCGCGTGGTGGGAACAGATTTTAGTGGAATATGCGGATGTGGATAAATACATTTATGATGGCGCAGCATTGAAACAAGTAGATAAAACGAATCAAGCGTATTATTTCGATTTATTGAGTCAGCAAAACTTCTCTTTGTTTCCGATGTACAAAGTGGATTATCCGCAAGATCAAGCGTTATTAATTACTGCTTCGGGTAAGAATACGCCGACTATACAAGACTTAAAAAAGTCACGTTTCGCCCGTTTGACGGGGCAGCAATTAGTCAATACCACACCCGTTCGAGTTCTACATTTTGGTAAAAACATTTCACCTTATTGGTCCGCTTTAGCGGAAGTAGATGCGATTCAACTATATGCCAACGACGAAGAGACCATTTTACAAAATATTGATAATCAGCAATTTATTTCAAATCAAGAAAACGATCATACGGTCGTTATCGCTGATTCTAAATTAAAAATTATTGAAACACCAGGCGAAGCTACGACTTTTACAGATGCTCCCGATCACTTACTGCGGTTGTTTGCTTACAATGATTTACTGCAAGCTGTAGGTCGTAATTATTTTGATAAAAAATACTTGGAGCAATCATTAATTCAACAAGCGGAAGAAGCCAATATTGTCACCCCCGTTTCGAGTTTGATTGTATTGGAAACGCAAGAAGATTACGACCGATTTGACATCAAAAAGAGCAATAATAGTTTGGATAATGCGGCAATTAAAAAGTCGGGTGCAGTGCCAGAACCTGGAGAGTGGTTGTTGATATTTTTGACGGTGGGGGTTTTAGTATTTTTGTGGAAACAGAATTAGCGTTATTCAAACAAAAAAGACCAGCTAAACAACAAGTGCTTAACTGGTCTCGAAATGTATGAAATATAAATTATGCCTTCTTATTTTTAATTATCACGCGCTTGCAACCACTTAATCTTATTATTAATCGCGGCTGCTTTAGTTGATAGTTTTTCCGCTTTAGGAATACTTTTAATCACTTCCGCTTTCGTCGAAGCATCAACGATTACTTGTTCTCCTTGGACAGTGATGTCTTGGAAAACAACCTTGTTGGCGTTTTCGATACGCAATTGATAATCGCCCATTGGCAAGTTGCTCAAGTTGAACATTTTTACATAATCATCCTGATTCTTCACCTGCTCTTTGACGAGTACCTTACCTTTCTGATCGACTAGTTCGATGCGGTAAGTTACGTTTTCGATATTTTTTAAGTGCAAGCTAAAAGACTGCCCATTTTGGCTTCTTACACTTACTATAGGTTCTACGTTTGCGTTTGCAATCAAGGTTGCGCAGGTAAAAAACAAGGCAACGATAGATTTTGCTAATAATTTCATAATTGATAGTTTTGAATAGACTTCATTGAAATTGATTTACATTTTTCATTTAGGGTTCAAATAAAGTCTATAGTGATAAACTGGTATTTCTAATTATTGAACACTGCAAAATTACAGGGAATCTCAATGTCAAGTATTGAGCAAATTTTCCACTTTATGCACTATTTTATCACAATCAACAACTCCAATCTTTCAAAATGGTAATTTAGTACACTTTTGAGTTAATTTGCTGTATATTTACAATTGCTGAAGTGATTAATTTTGTACAATAATCATGAAAAAATAATAGCATGAGTAAAATATTAAAACCAGCTTTAGAGAAAGTCAGCCCTGAATTCGGTAGCTCCTTAACCATTAAGCAGTATATGGAAAAAGCGGGTGATGTTCAGAATTATCAACCTTTTTGGCACTTTCATCCAGAGTTAGAACTGGTATATATTAATGGAGGGAATGGAAAACGCCATATCGGAAATCACCTTTCTTATTTTAATCAAGGCGACCTCATTTTAATTGGATCTAATCTGCCGCATTATGGCTTTACGGAGCGGCTGACTGGTAACTGCGCGGAGACAGTGATTCAGATGCGCAGAGATTTTCTGGGAGAAACCTTTTTTCAAATTCCAGAGATGAAAGTGGTAGCGCAATTATTTGAGCGCGCTAAATCGGGCATCTCTTTCTATGGTGCGACAAAAGTTGAAATTGGGCAGCGGCTAGAGCAATTGCCGAATCTGAATCCCTTTCGCCGCTTAATGGATTTCATTGAAATCCTACGTGACTTGGCTCTTTCGGAAGAATATGAATTACTCAACGCAGAGGGCTATACTTTTGAAATTCAACAACAAGATAATTCGCGAGCAGACACGATTTATGGCTACGTACGGCAACATTTTCAACGCGCAATTGCATTGCAAGAAATTGCCGATAAAGTGAACATGACTGTCCCTAGTTTTTGTCGCTTCTTCAAAAAATTATCGGCAGGAAAAACCTTTACGCAATTTGTCAACGAGTATCGCATCATTCATGCCTGCAAATTACTCGTAGAAGAAACGAGCAGCATCACAGAGATTTGTTTTGATTGTGGCTTTAACAATTTTTCACATTTTAGTCGCTCTTTTCGTCAAGTGACGGGCAAGAGTCCTTCGGAATATCGTAAAGATGTTAAGCGGCTAGTCGAATAGAAATTATTGAATATCCCCACCCACCGCTAACCCACTCGGCACCGCTTCCGGAATCGTTTTATCAAAATTTTCGTCATTCAGCGTATTTAAAAAGGAAATAATTGGGCGCATATCCTTAACGCGTATTTTAAGTTCCTTTACCAATGGATCTAGTTGAGCGGTAGTCAAAGCAGGATTACGCACTTTACGCATCGAAATATCTTCGTAAAATTCTAATACTTCCAAAAGTGAAGTAAATTTCCCATTGTGCATGTAAGGTTCCGTAAACCGCAAATTGCGCAGCGACGGCGTGCGAAAGGAATATTGATCTTCAAAACCCAAATCAGGCTTGGGTAGTTTATCATTTTCAGGTACACCCAAAACGTGCATTTTAAAATCAGAAAACATCGGACCGTTGTGGCAATTGGTGCAGCCGACCTTTTTAAATAAATCAAATCCATGTTTCTCCGATCGCGAAATCGCATTTCTATCACCACGCATATATTGATCAAAGCGAGAATTATTCGTGACTAAACTCCGTTCAAAAGCAGCAATCGCTTTACCTAAATTAGCAACATTAATCGCATCTGGTTCATTAAAAGCTTCCATAAATAACGCTTGATAGGTCGGAATAGCTTGTAACCGATGAATCACTTCCGTTAAAATTTCATCTTCTCCATAATGAGCGCCGCGCATTTCTTCAAATGACTTAATCGGCTCTAACGCCTGCGCTTCCAGTCCTTTTGCCCGAACGTCCCAAAACATAGGCGCAGCAACTGGATCGTACTCTTCAGCTAACGCGATTCCATTAAATGCCGTATTAAGAATCGTCTGTGAATTACGCTTGACGAACGGAATAGCATTTGGAAATTTAAACCTGCGCTGACCGTGCAATCCCTTGCCATTTACTCCGATGGAAAGGTCTCTAAATTCAGCGTAGCCAGTGCTTGGATGATGACAAGTAACACAAGCCACATCTTTGTCACCCGACAAAATTGGATCGTAGAAAAGTGATTTTCCGAGTGCAATTTTTTCTTTAGAAATAGGATTATCCGCGGGCGATTTTACTTGCAGCGGTAATGCCCCTACCCTACTCTTCGCTGCCAAAGTTGCTCTCTTTTCTACGCGTTTTTGATGTCGAGATTCATAGGCTGAATCGGGTGAATCCGTGCAATTCGCCAGTACGATTATTATAGATAGTAAGCATAGAAAGATGATATTTTTCATATTTGAGGGCGTTTCTTTACAGAATAACCTTAGTTTTGCCATTGAAAATCAGGATAAACAGTTAGAGGAGTTGGAAGATGACAAATTAGTGAACTGGCACAAACTTCTCCGTTTATCATTTATCTATCAATATTCGTTACTTTAAAAATATGAATTTTTCTGAGTTAAAATTAATTACGCCTTTGATTAAGGCACTAAAAAAGAAGCGTTTCTACGAGCCTACGCCCGTACAGCAAAAGGCGATTCCACATATCATGCAGCGGAAGCACCTATTGGTGACTGCGGAAGCAGGTATGGGAAAAACAGCCGCTTATATTTTACCGATCGTACAAATGATCTATCGTAAAGATAGTCGGCTTAATCAACCACCCTTACGAGCGATTATGGTTGCGCCTAATATAGATATGGCACGCCAGATTGATCGCAATCTGATGACTTATTGTAAATTTACAAATGTCAATCATAATGCACTGTGGAATAAAGGTAAGTACGAAAAATTCTTACATGCCAATCGGAGTATTTTAGTGGCTACACCAGAAGTATTGCAAGATATTTTAAAACAAAAATTGATTGATACTAGCGAGGTAAAGCTACTGGTCTTGGATGAATTGGAACAGATGATTCCAAATCTACAGGCTGATGTCGAAGGCATTATTCAAGCACTTCCGACAGATGTTCAGCGATTATTTTTCATCTCTACTCCAACCGATATTTGCAAAGAATGGGCACCACTACACCTTGAGAATGCTCACGAAATCGTAGTAACGAGGGAGGAGTTAGCGGAGTTTAAACGGACAGCTTACGAGCGTAAAGCTAAGCGTGCGTTATCTAAAAGAGAAGCTCAACCTAAGAGAGAACTCACTCCTGAGCAACAAGTTGCCGCAGAAGGAAAAGTCCAGAAAAAACAAATGGCGAAACTAAAGCACATCTTTCGCAATCGCAGTGAAGATTTACCGAAGGGGTTACAACGTAAGTTGCGCTGGCCGCTGGGGTAAGATTACCTAAGAGTCGTTAATATCAAAATGGCAGTTATCAAATAGATAGCTGCCATTTTGCTTTTGACTCGTTCCTTATTCAACTTTTTAACCTCCAAGGTAGTTATCTTGCTTTAGATTTTAATACGACTAATAACTATATCCATAATGATTAATTACAAGACAAACGGAAAATGGTTTGGTGACATCGGCCACTTAGCGAAAAGCTGGACGATGGTGAGAATTATGCGCTCCGTTATAGCGGTCGGTATTTATGCTTGTATCGTTTGCGTTACTTTCGAGTATTTCGACTTTATGTTTGAATACAATAGTATGAATACTTCCGTTTTCTCATTACTAGGTGTTGTCCTGAGTATTTTATTGGTATTTCGTACCAATACGGCCTACGATCGCTGGTGGGAAGGTCGCAAACAGTGGGGCGCACTCGTGAATCATTCACGCAACTTGGCTATTTATGTCAATACGATGTTCCCAAAAGGCGATCATGCAGTACGGCATTTTTTCGCGACACATATTTCTAATTTTTGTATCGCTTTGGTGGAACATTTGCGCCAAGGAACGCAATTGGATAAACTCGTTTTTGTATCGAAAGAGGAACTGAAAGTGTATGAAAGTAAAGGACATATTCCTAATCATATTTCTATGGAAATCTTTGAACGCATTGCAGAGGCGCATCGCAATAACGAAATTAATCTCGGTGACTATATGAATATCAAGGCGCAACATCAGGCGTTATTAGATATTTTAGGTGCATGTGAGCGCATTAAGAAAACACCCATTCCCTTTTCTTATAACGTTTATTTGAAAATATTTATCACTGCCTACGGTTTACTATTGCCGTTCGCTTTGGTGAATACTTTTCACCTAATGACCATTCCTTTAGTCATGTTTATTTTCTTTGCGATGGTCGGCGTTGAACTGATGGGCGAGGAAATTGAGAATCCGTTTGAGTTGAATTGTAATGACTTACCAACGGGCGATATTGCACATACGATTAAAGGAAATGTGTTTGAAATCTTAGAAAATAAGGAGTCAACCAAAAGGAAAGTAGAGTTGTACGAGAAGGTATTTTAACTAACGCGTAGCAACATAAAAAGTAGCGGTAAGTCTGAAATCAAGGTACTTACCGCTATTTTTATTTCTATCTTTCAAAATTACTTACCTTCGCCTCCTGTAACACCTCACCTATTTAAATCGTAAATAAAAGAAAAATCATCAACGGTAAGCGTGGGTCGTCCACCGCAGAGCTATTAAGTTCTAATTTTAATGTAAAATTTAAAATGTAAAACCGCAAAATGTAAAAGTCACACGTCACGTTCCAAATCATTTTTGCACGTATTCAGTTTACTTTTAAATTTTATATTTAGCCTTTTACATTTTACATTAAAGAACTTAACAGCTCTACCGTAAACCGTACAAAAAATGGCAAGACCACACGGCTTATTATACTGGATGAAACTCAGCACGCTCGGCAATTTAGGTCAGCGTTGGAAAGAAGGCACTTCTTATTTGCGCTGGCGACGTCAGGAAG
>JBGCES010000374.1:0-7242 GCA_045106545.1 Saprospiraceae bacterium | reverse complement strand
TCTAATCCAGGACTGAAATCGCGTTTCAAATTACATTTTGAATTTGCTGATTATCTACCACAGGAGTTATCACAAATTGCTGCCTATGCTTGTGAAGAAATGGGCGTAATGCTGACGCCTACTGCCAAAGGTCGCGTAGATGAAGTCATCGTCAAAGCCTATCGCGATCGTGATCGTACCTTTGGTAATGCGCGTTTTGTGCACGATTTGATTGAAAAATCTAAGATCAAACTTGGTCTGCGGATTATGTCAAGTCCCGATCCACGGAGTAGTGAAAAAGAGGAATTGATGCGGATTGAGGTGCAGGATGGGGCGACAATGGAAATGAAAATAAAAAAAGAATTACCGTCGATTCCGATTGATGAAGAATTGCTGCGTGAGTCCCTCAACGAACTCAATCACCTCATCGGAATGCGCAAAATCAAAGCGCAAATTAATGAGTTGGTACGCTTAGTACGCTTTTACCGCGAAAGCGATAAAGATGTGCTCAATAGCTTCTTTTTACATACCGTTTTTATTGGAAATCCGGGAACGGGTAAAACGACCGTAGCGCGGATTTTAACCAAAATCTACAAAGCACTCGGCGTACTCGAACGTGGTCATACGGTAGAAACGGATCGCCAGGGTTTGGTAGCAGGTTTTGTTGGTCAAACGGCAATTAAGACTGCTGAGAAAATCGACGAAGCGATGGGCGGGGTGCTCTTTATTGATGAAGCCTACTCGTTAACGCAGAAAGCGACTTCGCAAGGCGATTTCGGACAAGAGGCCGTCCAGACTTTATTGAAACGGATGGAAGATTCACGCGGTAAGTTTTTCGTTTTTGTTGCGGGTTATCCCGACAATATGGAAAGTTTCCTAAAAGCGAACCCTGGCTTAAACTCTCGCTTCGATAAAGTGTTGAAGTTTGAGGATTATTCACCGAAGGATTTGAATCAGATTGCGATGCTGATGCTGGATGAAAAAAGTATTGTTCCAACGCCTGAAGCAGCTGAACATTTACGCCGTTATTTCGTTTACTTGCATCAATACCGCGATAAATATTTTGGTAATGCCCGTACCGTACGTAACGTCGTAGCGGAAGCGATTAAATATCAAAATTTACGCCTTGCGGCATTGAATAGTGAAGAGCGACTATCGACTTCCGTCAACGTATTGACCATCGAAGACGTCGCTACTTTACGGACGGATAAACAAGATGATCCGTTTAATAAAAAATCTATCGGCTTTAGAAAAAGAGCCACGGAGTAAAAGAAGACAGAGGTCAGATCGCTTCGCTGTCAGAAGACAGATAAAGAATCGTCTGACAGCAAAGCGGTCTGTCAATGAAATGGTCTGTCTTCTGACCTCTCCATAAAGAGTTACCACGCGAGTTATCACAATGTTTTGACTCTACAAATTATAAAATTAGGGTGCGACTTGCTTTGACTAGGGCGGGCCTCAAACTGTTGACTTGTCCAGTTTCGCTTCGGCGACAAGGGGATTACCGAACCATGGCGGCAGCCTTATTCCTGTTATCATCGAGGGTCCAAAACAACCTTGATACTTGTGTGGTTTTTTATTAAAAAGAGGAGAGAGGAGAGACCGTTTCACTTACAGATATGCATTTTCTGTCTTCTGACAGCGCAGCGATCTGTATTCTGTCTTCTTTTTTATTTGGTATTAAAATTGATTTCTATATTTGAGGTTCATTTGCGGCACTTGCCCGAATGAACCTCAACTTTTTTATTCTATCATTATCAATCTACTAACCGATTCCATGAAGAATTTTCTCTACATTTTTGTTGTCATATTAGTTTTTTCAGCTTGTTCCGATTCTAAGAGCGGTAGTACGGCAGCGGCTAACGGAGCGATTAAAGGAAAAAATTACTCGCTCGTACCGATGAATAATAGTTTGCAGTACCAAACGCCGCCGACCATTAGTATGCATGATTATCGAAATGGTAATATTTCGTTTAATATTCAAAACTTTAATCTGGGGACAAAAACGCCTGATGCTGATGAGCAGATATTTCCAAATAACGCAGAATTAGGTCAGCACGTTACGGTTTTTATTGATGGGAAAGAAATTGGTAAAACCAATACGCCCATTATTGCTTACAACTTGAATGATGGAAAATATGTGTTAACGGCAGTTTTGACGAAGTCGTATAATGAAACCCTGAAGAATGAAGAGGCTTCTTTTACGCGTCGGATAATTGTTCGAGATGGAGGTATTTTTGCGCATAGCGATTCGCGTCCAGAAATGGTTGTTTACCACCAACCTAGTGGAACATATAGCGGCGCTGCCGCAAAAAAAATTCCGCTCGATTTTTATTTATTTAATGCCGATATCAAAGGCGCGTATCGGATTTTGCTGGATATTAATAATGGTAAAGATCAATTTTATTTGAGTGGTTGGCAGCCTTACTATCTCGAAGGTTTGCCAGCGGGAGAGAATACGGTGAAGCTATATTTAGTTTACACTAATGGTGAAGTAGTAAATGTGCCAATAAATGTGGTGCAAGAAACTTTTACCGTTGCACCTTAAAATAGCTGTTTTATCTAGCAGATAAGCCCTGTGGTTGTGAGAGAAGCTTGTATTTTTACATTATCGTAACGATTCTTTTCTCAGTGTTTAATCAAAAAAAATTCCTACTTTCGATTTTCTTAAAAAAACTTACCTACTAAAATAAATCTCACAAATATGTCTAAATACATCTTAGCCCTCGATCAAGGTACCACTTCTTGTCGTGCGATTCTTTTTGACCACGATAGTAATATCTTCGCAGTTGAACAACGGGAGTTTACACAAAATTATCCTCAGCCAGGTTGGGTAGAACATAATGCCAATGAAATCTGGCAAACTCAATTGCGAGTAACTAAAGATGTAATTAAAAATAATCAACTTACAGCTAAAGATATTGCTGCAATTGGGATTACTAATCAGCGCGAAACGACCGTCATTTGGGATAAGACGACTGGACAACCGATTCATAATGCTATCGTTTGGCAAGATCGACGTACTGCTAGTTTTTGTGATCAACTCAAAGCGGGTGGACACGAAGCCTACATCAAAGAAGCAACTGGACTTGTCGTGGATGCTTATTTCTCAGGTACAAAAGTAAAATGGCTACTAGATGAAGTATCGGGGGCACGTGAAAAAGCTAAAAATGGAGAGTTACTCTTCGGTACAATGGATTCGTGGCTGGTATGGAATTTGACGGGAGGTCAAGTCCACATCACGGATTATACCAACGCCAGCCGAACCTTGATGTATAATATTAAGGAGTTAAAATGGGATGAGAAATTACTTCAATTATTAGACGTTCCAGCTTCGGTATTGCCTGAAGTAAAACCTAGTAGCGAGGTTTACGGAGAAACGAGCATATTTGGTGGAAGTATTCCCATCGCAGGTATCGCAGGTGATCAGCAAGCCGCACTCTTCGGACAAGCGTGTTACGAAAAAGGTATGGCAAAAAACACTTACGGAACGGGTTGTTTTATGTTAATGAATACCGGAGATACACCCGTTACGTCTGAGTCTGGACTCTTGACGACTATTGCTTGGGGATTGGATGGAAAAGTAACTTATGCGTTAGAAGGAAGTGTATTTATCGCAGGAGCAGCAATTCAGTGGTTACGCGATGGATTAAAAATTATCGATTCTGCGCCTGATTCTGAGTTTTATGCGATGAAAGTTCCGCATACAGATGGCGTTTACGTCGTACCTGCGTTTGCTGGATTAGGTGCGCCATATTGGGATATGTATGCACGTGGAGCAATTTTTGGTCTAACTCGTGGTACAACCAAATCTCACTTGATTCGGGCAACTTTAGAATCATTAGCTTATCAGACGCGCGATGTACTGGATGCAATGGAAAAAGATAGTGGTGTGCCTTTAAAATCACTCCGCGTAGATGGCGGTGCGAGTGCGAATAATATGTTGATGCAGTTTCAGTCGGATATTTTGGGTGTAGAAGTGGAACGTCCGACCATTATTGAAACGACGGCACTAGGAGCAGCTTATTTAGCTGGACTAGCAGTAGGTTACTGGCAGAAATCAGAGATTTCTTCTAATTGGCAGATTGACAATACATTCAAAAATGATATGCCAGAAGCACGCCGCGAGCAACTCTATAAAGGTTGGCAAAAAGCGGTGAAACGCAGTATGGATTGGGAAGAATAATTACATACTCCTTAGTATATAGACAGCATTATTTCATGTAAAACCTTTAGCTGAAGACTATAGCATTTATGCATTTGCTAGAGTGTTGTGACTTTTTTCATTGAAAAAAAAGTAACCAAAAATTCTAGTATTGTAAACTCGCTCCGCTCAAACAGTACAATACCTGCCGCCCGCCGAGTAAGTGCTTTATCTTTTTAGGCTAATCGTTTAACATATTATAAACTGTTGATGTTTAGGTAGATTCCTGTAATTATTATCGCCACTGATTGATGCATATTTTGATGATTAAAAGTGCCTAAGTCGTTCATTATGAACGATTTGTTGCAATTTAACAATCTACCTTAAAATAATAATAATAGCACAGATGTTAAAAAAGATTCAATTATCACTTTTAGTGATTTCCGTTACTTTATTTGTAATGACGGCTTGTCAGAATGATCCTGCATCAGGATCAACGGACGACGGTGGACAAATGGAGGCTTTGGATACGCTTAGTTTCGGTCGAGCTACGTTCAAAGAAATTTCCAAGTCTTGTGTAACGGACACTGTCCGTTGTGCAGAAGCGACCGTGTCCTATCCAACGGTACGTAGTGCCAACGCGGCGGTAGCTGAGCAAATAAATACCACGCTGCGATCGGTCGTTGCGAATTCGGTGGGGCTGTTTGGTGAAGCTGATTCGACTAAACTAAAGCCTCGCGAGGCAGCAAAGGCATTTGTCAGCGAGTTTGATAAATTTTTAGAAGAATCTCCCGATTATTTTACGGGTTGGGCTTCAGAGACCAATGGGGAAGTCATTTATGAAGATCAAGATGTACTAACCGTAGAAATGAACACTTACGCATTTACGGGTGGTGCGCATCCCAATGGCTATGTGCGCTTACTGAATTTTGATTTGAATTCAGGCGCGTTATTGGAGTCGTCTAATTTAGTACAAGATACGACCGCTTTAAAGCAACTAGCCGAAAAAGCTTTTCGTTCTGCTCGAGAACTTGAACCTACAACTGATCTTAAAGAAGAAGGATTTTGGTTTGAAAATGGCTTTACGTTACCCGCTGAAATGGGAATGACCAAGGAGGGATTGAAGCTGTTTTACAATGCTTACGAAGTTGGACCTTACGCCATGGGAACTACTGAATTTACGATTCCAACGACAGCACTTGAGGGTATTTTAGTAAAAAAATAGAAAATTAGCAATATGAAAGGAACACAAGCGTACATCGCAGAAAATAAAGATCGCTTTCTGGAGGAATTATTAGATTTATTAAAAATTCCATCCGTCAGTGCGGATTCTGCTTATGATGCTGAAACAGCAAAAACAGCAGAATTTGTTGCCGATTCCTTGCGTAAGGCAGGGGCAGATAATGTGAAAATTTATCCAACTGAAGGGCATCCAATTGTCTATGCTGATAAGATGATTGATGCGAGTAAACCTACGGTTTTAGTCTATGGTCACTACGATGTGCAACCTGCCGATCCTGTAGAATTGTGGCACACACCGCCATTTGAGCCAACGATCAAAAAGACGGAAATTCACCCCGATGGAGCTATTTTCGCACGCGGCGCGTGTGATGATAAAGGACAATTTTACATGCACGTCAAAGCTTTTGAAGCGATGTTGGCGGCGGGTGAGTTGAAGTGTAATGTGAAATTTATGATTGAAGGCGAGGAGGAAGTCGGTTCACCTAACTTAGGAAAGTTTTGTCAGGAATATACGGAAATGCTCGCCAATGATGTGATTCTAATTTCAGATACTTCTATTATTTCAAAAGATGCACCTTCGATCAACGTCGGTTTGCGCGGATTGAGTTATGTAGAAGTGGAAGTCATTAGTGCAAATCGGGATTTACACTCTGGTGTTTACGGTGGGGCAGTGGCGAATCCGTTGAATGTGTTGTCTAAAATGATTGCTTCTTTGCAAGATGAAAATAATCACATTACCATTCCTGGGTTTTATGATGATGTGCAAGAATTAAGCGCAGCCGAACGCGCAGCGATGAATAAAGCGCCCTTTGAATTAGCAGACTACAAAAAGTCAATCGGTATTCCTGATATTCAAGGTGAAAAAGGTTACACTACACTGGAACGTGCTTCCATTCGTCCGACTCTGGATGTGAATGGCATGTGGGGTGGCTACATCGGAGAAGGAGCTAAAACGGTGTTGCCTGCTAAGGCAAATGCTAAAATCTCCATGCGTTTAGTACCGCACCAAGATCCAGATGTCATCACGGAATTATTCCAAAAACATTTTGAGTCCATTGCGCCACCTAGCGTAAAAGTTACGGTAACGCCGCATCACGGTGGCGAACCAGTAGTTGTTCCTACGGACACGCCCGAATATCAGGCAGCTGCAAAGGCAATGGAAGCGACTTTTGGTAAAACCCCGATTCCACAACGTGGTGGCGGCAGTATTCCTATCGTAGCACTTTTTGAACAAGTATTGGGTAGCAAATCTATTATGATGGGTTTCGGTTTTAATTCGGATGGGCTGCATTCGCCCAATGAGCATTATGGCTTATGGAATTACTATAAAGGCATTGAAACGATTCCTTATTTTTATCATTACTACGCGTAATATAAATGGAGGACAGACATTCCTGTCTGTCATGTCGCTCACGTGTATATAGACAGACAGGAATGTCTGTCCTCCATTAAAAACGCTGTAAGATCTTCCGTACCACATCCACATAGCTTCCGCCAAATAAATTAACGTGTACCAATAAATAGTACAATTGATAGATGGGGACGCGCTCCTCATATCCCATTTCCAAGGGATAGATATTCTGATAGTGATAATAAAACGAGCGTTCAAAACCACCGAATAATTGCGTCATCGCTAAGTCCATTTCCCGATGTGCATAACTAACCGAAGGATCAATTAATACCGCTTCTTCACCTCCCGCTGCTACATAATTGCCACTCCACAAATCACCGTGAATTAAGGTCGCGGGTTCCGTAGGGCAAATATTACCCAGTTGTTTACAGAGCCGTTCTACTTCTTTTAAATCGTTAGTATTCAGCAAGTTACTATCAACGGCGAGTTTTATTTGTGGTAACAAACGTTCGTTGGTATAAAAGGC
>JBGCES010000373.1:0-20879 GCA_045106545.1 Saprospiraceae bacterium | reverse complement strand
GGTGACGAAAAAGCCTAAAGGCTTTGCTACCAAAGATACGAACTTTATTATCCTCTCACAAACCGTCCATAACTTACTCCCCCTTTCATTCCTCTTAGGTGCACCAAATACGTCCCCCTCGGCAAATCTGCCACACTCAATGTCCATTCGTAAGCACCAATGGGTTTATACACTTTCACCTCACGACCACTGCTATCATAGATGCGCCAATCGACGATTTTTTGTCTGGATTTAATAGTTAGAATACCTGTGGTTGGATTGGGAAAAAGGGTTAAATCATTGGCATTAACAGGTGCTTTTAGACCTGCTTTGAAATCAATTTCGCGGTCGTTGATTTGGATAGTTGCGGGACTTACATCATCAAAACCGGGTAAACTTACATCTTGATCAACTTCCACGACTTCTTCCGTAGGCACGTTGACACCAAATTCACCGCGACAAAGTGGTGCTTGATTTTCATCAAAATATTGCACTTCTACATAATATACGCCGCCTTTTTCTAATTCGACAAGTTGTACATCTTCGCATACTTCACTATCTAAATTCGTGCATTCATAGACCGTTTTAAATTTATCATTAAACACTTTTACGATCATGCCTGGTGCCTCCAAATTAGCAATTTCAATCTGCTGAATGGCGGTTGTTACTTCAATATCATCGCAGTTGACTGGATCGCAAGCATCAGGAATGCCGTCGCCATCGCGGTCGTGGCGATCATTACCACCAGGACAAATATCTTCTACATCGCAAATGCCATCACGGTCACTATCGGCTGTTTCACCTGCGCAATTACAATCGGCATCATAACGATCGTTCGTCGTACAAGGATCACCATCGTCACAAAATTGACCGACGAAATTACAGTTAGCAACTGCGGCAGTTGTACTTTCTACATTGGTCTGTGGATGAGTTGCCAATGGTGCAATAGTCACTGCTGGAACTTCTTCTTCAACCTCCGTGGTTTTCGTTTCTTCTTTTACAATTTCTTGACTGACCATTTCATTGATTTGCTGATCAATTGAATTTACATCGCGTTGAACGCCGCGTGGAATAAATACGCCACCGTCGCGCAAACAATACAAATCACCTGCTTGGTCGTAAAATTGAACTTGCACAAAATACGCACCTGGCGCAATATCTAAATCAACAGAAAGTGGACAAGGATTATCCGTATAATCGCTACACATATAAACGGTATTCCAATCTGGGTCAAATACTTTCGCGACTACCGTTGGACCAGTCATTCCCGAAATTTGCAAAAAGAAATAATCCGTTTTTAGTTGAATATTATTACAATCTAAATCGGCTTCAGTTACCTCTTCTTCCTGCTCTTCGCAGCCATCAGGGGCACCGTCGCCATTTGTATCCAAATTATCATCCGAGCCTGCGCAAATATCCTGCGCATCACAAACGCCATCGTTATCACTATCTTCAATTGGCATCCCAATACATTCACAATCAGCATTATACATATCACTACGAGTGCAACCGTCATTATCGTCACAGGTTTGCCCTACTAGTTCACAAGTTTCTTCTTCTTCCGTTTCCTCTTCTTCATTTTCAACTTCTAACGATTCAATCGTAACGATACCATCACGGATACAAATCTGCTGCCCATCTGTATCGAAAAATTGAACTTGTAAGTTGTGCAGACCTGATTCGAGTGGGATAATCATCCCATCAGGGCAATTTTCATCCGCAAAGCCGTTACATTCAAATTCTAGTTGCCAAGTCGGCGAGAACGATTTTACAATGACAATCGGTGAAGTCAATCCGTTCAACATAACACCTGCTTCCGTGAGCATCATTTTCAACTCGCTACAATAATTTTGTTCCTCCTCGCCTTCATTCTCTCCTTCTCCACCATTTTCGCCATCGCCACAATTTTCAACAACATCACCAATACAGTTACAATTTTCATCCAAACGGTCATTGTTCGTACAAGCGTTTCCATCGTCACAAGTGCTGCCCATACAATTGTCTTCGGCATCACAAATGCCATCATTATCCGCATCGGCAAACGTACCAATGCAATTACAATCGGCATCTAATTTATCGTTAATCGTACATGGATCTTGGTCATTACACAGGTCGCCCGTCGTTCCCATACAGTTGTCTTCCGCATCACAAATACCATCTTCGTCCGCATCCGCAAACGTACCAACACAATTACAATCCGCATCTAATTTATCGTTAATCGTACAAGGATCTTGGTCGTTACATAAATCACCAACTTGTCCTTCGCAATTATCTTCGGCATCACAAATCCCATCATTATCCGCATCCGCAAACGTACCGACACAATTACAATCTGCATCTAATTTATCGTTAATGGTACATGGATCTTGATCATTACAAAGATCGCCCACTTGTCCATCACAATCATCATCAGCATCACAAATGCCGTCATTATCGCTATCCGCAATTGTACCAACACAGTTACAATCCGCATCCAATTTATCATCCACCGTACAGGCATTTCCATCATCACAACTATCGCCTGTTTGCCCTACACAGTCATCTTCGGCATTACAAATACCATCATTATCGCTATCCGCAAATGTGCCTTCGCATAAACAATCTTCGTTAACAAAAACATCGTTATCCGTACACGCATCACCATCATCACAAGGATTACCAATTTCACAAATAGGTTTTAATTCCAATGTCGTTCTAATAAAAATGGGCGTTTCTGATAACGTAATTTTTACTTTTCCATTTTCAATTTTCAATTCAGAAATTACGCCATCTTCGTCATTATCTTTTAAAGTAATCAACTCCGCAGTAAGCGTATTTTCCGCGAGTGGTAAAACGATTTCGCGCGTTGCACCTTCGCTTGTTGGCAACCATAAGGCGCGTAATATTTCGTCGTCTTGTTTTTTAAATTGATAAATACGCGGACAATCTGCTGCTAGAGCATCGTTACAACTTTCGTTAATATTCGGAAAGCGTTCTTCCGTAACGTATTGATAATCAGTGAGTACCGTTTTGAAACTTTTGACGTAGAAATATGACATTTTGGGTTGATACCGCTTCGCAGGTGGCATCGAAGGGTCGAAGTAGAATAAACCTGAAGTTTGAAATAAGGGGAATTCACCGCGATTCGCCACACTGTTCCAACCCATGTGATCGTAATCAGAAGGTGGAACGCGATCGCCAAATTCATAAGCTACTGCCCGTTGCCAACCACTCGCCGCTACTTCCAGATAAGTACGCAACAACCACTGCGCTTGCGTCAATTCGAGTGTTTCGCGAATCACATTTTTATTCGCAACATCAAAAACGGGATTCGTCCAGAGGTTACGATAATTATCTAAATTTTGACGGAAGTTATCTTCGCCCGTAATTGGGTCGCGTACGGGAATTGCCGCTTGTGGACTTCCCAAATGCGTTTCATAACCAAACTCGGATAACCAAAATTCCATATTTGCCAACTGTGGCGTATGCAACTCTAAACGTTCGCGCAACATTCGCAATTTTACTTTTAATCCATCTTCTTCGGGACTCACACCATAATCCCAACGTGCGTTTGCTAATGCGCCACCCGCACAATAATCTTCAATCGTTTTTCCTACCCCACCATTGCGTGAATAGTGGTGATAATTGACCACATCAAAAGGTAATTGAGTCACGTCTTGGCGTTGTTGTTTCATCCAATCCAACATCTCTTCGGCATAGCAAGGATTCAGTTCTGCCAATCCGCCCATAACGACTTTAGCGTTAGGATCAGCATTTTTGATACCTAACGGATAATCTTGTTTCGCATGACGCAATGTGCCTTCGTGCCCGTCGCCCGCTGCACTTAACATGGCAGCAAATTCTTGGGGTTCTATATAAGTTTCGGGAATATGTGCTTCGCGCCACCACTGATCGGGTTCATTCCAAACTTCAATATAACGCAGCGGAACGGAAGTCACCGAACCGACTTTAGTATTCGTATAATCAAAACTAGCATGACTGTCGGGGTGCAAATTTTCACGGATTTGATCTTCGCTATTCATGCCATTCGTACGTGAACCGTAGCGGTAAGCAAATTGATATAAATAAGCTGCGTACTCTTCGTAGGATTCAGGTGAGTCAAATTTGTTGTTGCCATTTACGGGTAAGCGTTCCAATTTTTCTTCTGCTCCACAAGTCGTACCCACGTAATTTTTCACCAATTCAGAAGTAGAGCGCAGCATATCCACACAATAATTCTCTCCCATTTCATTCAACAGACATTCATAAAATACGTCGTGGTTGATGCCTGACGCTTGATATTGGTAAGGAACGCGGAATTTATATTTAGAATCAGGGTACAATGGAGAAGGCGATTCGCTGCTTACACCACATTCTGCATTGATACCTTCGTGAACGTACCAATCGTGAAATTCTCGCACAAAACCGACCGCATTCAATTTTCTAAAGAAATCGGCTTGCTCTAATTCATTGCGAATTTGGTCAGCATTTTCACCGCCAGTGTTCGTTAGGTGTTTGCCATAATTATCCCACCAAAAGTTAATCCCCACCAACTCGTCGAGCGAGATTGGGGGGATACTATCGGTGCTCGTCGCACTTACTCGTAGTGATAATAAAGAAAAAAGTGCCAAAGGCAACAGGTATAAAAGTCGTCTCATAGTAAGTATAGATTTTACGAGTCTAGTGGACGAGTATAAGAAAGTAGATGGTGGACGGCATACGATAGACGGTTCACAGTGAGTCGTCACCGCGTTGCAGTTATTAGATTCCATCTTATTAATTTTTTATTTTTTAGTCCAATGGTGAGTCGGTTTTGGGACTTTGCATTGGTGGATTATAGTCTTATATGGTAAAACGCGGGGAAGCGGAGACGCGAAGTTTTTTTGCCATTTTAAGTATGCACGTAGCATCATTGGAAAAAATCGCGGAGGATTTTTTCTGGCGAAAAAAGTTAAGCAGAATGCGCCGATTGCGTTATCTATGTTTATGTCAGTGTGGAAGTGAAATTGGAAAAGAGAAGGGCACAGCAATTGAATAGTTTCTAGTTACAATTCGTTCTTGGGGAACAACTTGAACTATTGTTACTTTTACCTAAGTAGGTAAACCTACTAAAAAAGTTTGCCTGTTTAGAATATAAAAATGCTGCGATTCGTGGAAGTAAAATTCGTAGTAAAATATGTGTTTTGAATTATACTTTAGTACATATCAAAATCTTTGCCATGTGTAAAGTACAGGGAATAAAAAGATTAGAAAAAGGAAGGAATTTCCGTAAGGGAAAGTTGCTTATTGTCTTAAAAACAAAGGCGGTACAACGTTTTCCGCGTACCGCCTTGATTTATTTTTATTTAAAAAAAATTCTATTTTAGTTTAATACTAATTTTTCAAGCCTGGTTTCATCGCCATTTTGAACCTGAATCAAATAGATTCCAGCGGGTAATTGTGAACGATTCAACGGAAGAAGTTGGTTTTGCATACGCAATGATTGTTTTAATACGAGTTGCCCCGTTGAATTGAAAATTCGACATTCCGAATTTTCGGATAATTCACTATTAATGTGAACACTAATAACGTCTTGCGCAGGATTTGGGGCAATTTCCACAAAAGTGGGCGTTTCCTTTTTCAATCGAACGTGTTTGGTATCAGAAAAAATGGATTGCTGATTAGACGTAACGAATTGCAAACGATAGTAGTAATCCGTATCTGTTTTTAATTCATGGTCAATAAATTGATAAGCGTTAGTATGTCGTTTCGCAGGAATGCGAGCTACTGTTTCAAATCCATTTTGTGTTTTTCGTTGGACTAAACATTCGATTAAATCAGCATCTTCTACTTCCCAATTCAAAATTGCTTGTTGTTCAAAACTAGTTAGCTGAAAAGTAGCGTCCGCTATTGCTAAAGCCGTCCCCGCATTACAACTCGCATCTTCTTGTAAATAAGTCTCAGGATCATAATCGGCAAAAGGCATAAAACCATTTCCAAAATAGATAGCTTCATTTCCAAAATAATAAAACTGACAGGGTTCTGAAGGCTCGTTCGTAAGCATTTCAACACTTACCGTTGGCAATTTAAATCCACTATTTTCGTCGCCCAAGACAACGGGCGAGACGGTCGGAAATAAAGCGCGCCCTTCCCAAACAAAATCTAGATCGCTCACTTTTGAAATACAAGTACGATAACCATCCGTGATGCGATAACCTGCCGACCGTAAATTTGGTGCGAGTAAGTCGTTATAAATTAAATCATCATTTCCATCACGAATAATCTGATCCACCCAGCTATAAAAGATGTAATTCCCATCCGCTGAACGCGCAACTTGACAGTAATTATTCATTTCAACCGAAGGGAAATTTCCAAAAGCACCTTGCGTAGTTAATATAGGCGCGATGTATAACACTTCCCAAGTTAATCCGCCATCTTTAGTCGTCAAATCAACCAACATCCGCGCATAATCGCCGCGTTGCTCCACAAAATCATCAACGTGCCCGACCACCGTTAGCAAATGCGGATTGCCAGCGGCATCAACCGTAAGGTCAAAACCGCCGATCATACCATAATCATTACTTGCGCCAACGAAAGCATTATTCAAGCGGCTCGTGATGGTATTAAAAGAGTTAAAATTAATAAAGATTTCATCTGACCAGTTCACGCCACCATCCGTGGTTTGATAAAAAACTGGAGCATATACGCCTGTCGTTGAGCCTGTCACCTCGCCACCAAATGCTGCCCAACCATTTAAGCCATTGGGTGCAAACGCCATATCGGGACCAGGTTCCATGATTTTAGCGGGCGTGCTTTGATGCGCAGGTCGCGGAGTGAAGGGAACCGTCCAGCTAATTGCATTAGTCATATTGTTGTAAGTTCCTTTCGTAAAGGAAATAAAATCAATAAACTTGGTATCATCATGATCGGCTTCGACGAGCCAAAATTCACCAGATTTACCCTCACAGAGTCCGCCCGGCTTGTAGGTATTAAACGATTGAAATAGATAGTTTTCACTAAAATTAACGGGCTTCATGGTGGTGACTACGCCGTTTCCCGCCACATGTCCGTCGGGATTGTCGTTCGCATCAATGGTCATTCCCCAGTAAATAAGTTCGGTATTTGCAGCCATATTACTGCTATTTGGGTTATATCCTGTAATCTGTGGGAAGCGACTTTCCAGTGTGTGCGTATTATTGAGTACGCCAATATCAGTAGTAAATGTAATACCGCCATCAGTGGAAATATCGTAGCGAAATTTTCCATTTTCTGGACTACCTCCACCCCAAATCGTTACATCGTGCTGGTGAATAAAAACAACTATACCCGTCACTGGATCGGCATAAACCTGATTTTGATTAGGATTGATGATGGTATAAATATTGGAAGCCCGTCCCATCGGAATGGGATTGACAGCGCTAAAAAGTACACTTGTGAGGGAAATAAATAGAAATGAAAGTAGCATTTTAGGCATAAACGATGGTTTAGATTTTTTATAAAAAAGGCTAAAAATGAGGTTTTTAGTATTGATCAAATTAAGATAATAATAAAGTGTGAATCGAGATGAATCTGTCCCCGTATTGACGTTTAGTAATACCAAAATTTAAATCAGCTTTTTTGATTTATCATCTAACATCAGAAGAATCGGGCTGTTAGAAAAGTAAATTACATTTTAAATATTGGTCAAAAAGAGAATCATGACAAAACCAGACTTTTCTGCTTTAAAAGCAATCTATATCAACTGCACACTCAAAAAATCTGACCGAAAAAGTCATACCAAAGGCTTAATGGATCTTTCCATGCAGATTATGAAAAGTGAAAATGTGAGCGTGGAATATGTGCGTTTGATCGATCTGGCGATACCTGCAGGCGTTTATCCAGATATGACGGAATACGGTTACGAAAAAGACGACTGGCAGGATTTATTTAAAAAAATTATGGATGCAGATATTCTGATTGTCGGCACACCGATTTGGCTGGGCGAGATGTCTTCGGTAGCGCGTAAATTAGTCGAACGGCTTTACGCCATGAGTGGACAAACGAATGATAAAGGGCAGTATATTTATTATGGAAAAGTGGGCGGCTGCGTCGTTACAGGCAACGAAGATGGCGTGAAACACTGCGCGATGGGTTTGCTATACGCTTTGCAACACGTGGGGTATTCTATTCCGCCGCAGGCAGATTGTGGTTGGATTGGTGAAGTTGGACCAGGACCGAGTTATCTCGATCCTGAATCAGATGCAAAGAACAATGATTTTACTAATCGTAATACGACTTTTATGACATATAATCTATTGCATCTAGCGAAGATCATGAAAGACGTAGGACATTATCCCGCCTATGGCAATTCGAAGAAAAAGTGGAGTGATGGTAATCGTTGGGGTTTTGAAAATCCAGAATATCGGTAAAATTTATATTTAAAATGGAAGGCGATCAAGAAGCAACTAGCTTTTTCTTCGCCTTTTTTAATGCTGTTTTTTGAATCTTTCGATTAACTCAGCAGGGGTTTCTGTCAAATTAAGCAAACTCGATTGTACCGTCGCCAATAGCGGATGTGTAGGATATTTTTCAATAAATCGTTCATAATAACTGCGCGCTAATTCTGGCTTGCCTAAATCATTTTCATAAGTAAATCCTTGAAAAAATAGTGACTCGGGTGCTTTATCGAAAGTAGGATATTCTTTTTGTACCCACTCCCACAATGCTACCGCCTGCTGATATTGTCCAATCCCTCGCGCTACATCTGCTGCCCGAAAAAGATAGACAGGCGCAAGTGTATCTCTAGAAAATTGAGTGGCAAATTTTTCACTTTCCTTGATTAATGTTTTTGCCTGAATAGTATCCAATTTCACTATGCTTAAATCTTCAGCGAGTTGTTGTTGCAAATATTCAATCTGCTGCTGCAACGCATTCCTACCAAACGGTCGATTGCAACCATAGATTAATCCAATCAAAAGTATAATTAACGTCAGTAAAAAAACGTTCTTACCATTCATGATTTTAGTTTTATTTCAATTGTAAAGCAGGTTTTACTGAATTAAAAATTTAATGAAAAGCTTTAATAACGGTTAGCAGTTTTTTTATATTGAAAATTTTGCAAGACGTCTATTTTTTATATGAATTAAAAATAATTGTTCTTTTGTGACAAAGTAAAATCATATTTGCTTGATAATGAAATGATTAAACTATAAAATATTACTAATTCATCAGCACTTTTGGCATAGATTTTACACCTTAATTAATAGCAAGCAAAAGTTATCTCAAGTGAAAACACCATCTTCATTTTAAGACACATGGTTAATATAATTCAATTAACTTTGCGCCAAGCTATGAACTGCATAAATAAATTATTCGTATGGAAACCTGATTGTAATCAATTTTTCTATCTCTTTTTCTTTTCCAGTCATATTTAGCAACACAAGATTTTTTTTGACAAAAGCCAAATCTTACATCACTGTAATCAACAAATTATGCGAAAAAATTTATTCCTACCGATTTACTTATCCCTATTTTTTTCTCTAATCCAAATTAAAGCACAAGATGTAGCACCTCGAATTTCTGGAGTTGTCAATTCCTACACTGGTGTTGTAGATATTGACAAATGCAATAGTGAGCTAAGTGTCCGTAGCACAGATGGATTTACTGAAGGAATGGCAGTTTTGCTCATTCAGATGAAAGGTGTAACCATTAACGAAGATAATAGTAACAATTTTGGTGAAATCGAAAATCTACGTAATGTAGGACGCTACGAATTTAATACGATTCAATCCATTTCTGGTAATAGTGTTTTCATGTTTTATAATATCCTAAATGATTATGATCTAAATGGAGCTGTACAAGTAGTAGGTATTCCAGAGTATGCCAATGCCGAAGTCGAAGATATCTTGATGGGAGAGGCATGGAACGGCGAAGCAGGTGGAATTATAGCATTAAAAGTCAATGGAGCACTTACGTTAAATGCAGATATTGATGCGACTGCAATTGGCTTTCGAGGTGGCAAGATTGCTCCACACGAAAACCCTTGTCAAGGAGGAGTTAATAACGCGAACAATTATCATTATGAACGCGGCAATTGGCGCGGTGCTGAAAAAGGAGAAGGTGTAGCCGACTATATAGCTAGTAAGGAATTGGGACGTGGACCACAGGCTAATGGTGGAGGTGGTGGTAATGACCATAATTCTGGCGGTGGCGGCGGTGCCAATATATCTACCGGTGGCAGTGGCGGAGAGCGCGTAACTTCGTTTTTAACTACTAGTTGTAGAGCTGCCAATCCCGGTATGCCAGGACGAGCACTTCCTAACGATAATACGCGTGTTTACTTTGGCGGCGGTGGCGGTGCTGGGCATGCCAATAATACGGTGGGTACCAATGGCGGTGCTGGTGGAGGAATCGTTATCATCCAAGCTCAAGAAATCATTGCGAATGGTAATCGCATCATTAGCAATGGTGAATCAGTGCCAATGACCAATGGCGCAGATGGCGGCGGTGGCGGTGGTGCTGGCGGTACAGTAGTATTAGATGTGGAAAATATTGATTCTGATTTAACCGTGTTCGTAGAAGGTGGAAATGGAGGAGATGTGGATCATAAAGGTTCGGATGAATGTTTTGGCCCTGGAGGTGGCGGTAGTGGAGGACGCGTACTGAATCAAGCTGGAGCTGTAAATACTGTAGCCACAGCGGGACTTCCTGGGGTTGTTGTTAACTCAACTAATAATTGTAATGGAGAAACAAATGAAGCCAGCCAAGGCGTAGATGGCAGCATCGAATCTTTTGCAGGGATTATGCAAGGTGACGAATTAGGAGGTGAGTTTCGAATCGTAGAGCAGCCTGAAATACAAGAGGTTTGCCCAAATCAACAAACGGTAATCGAGATCATTGCACAGGGTTCTAATTTGACTTATCAATGGCAAGTAAGTACGGGTAGTGGATTTACTAATATCGAAGACAATACTACTTATGCTGGCACTCAATCAAGTGCATTAACGATTAAAGAACTGACGCCCGAAATGATGGGATATGAGTTTTTATTGGTTATTGTATCTGGCTGTGCAGCAAACAACTTAGTTAGTAATTTTATCACCTTGACGGAAGGCGAAA
This sequence comes from Saprospiraceae bacterium, assembly GCA_045106545.1. GTDB lineage: Bacteria > Bacteroidota > Bacteroidia > Chitinophagales > Saprospiraceae > JBGCES01. Next base: position 9,845 of record JBGCES010000373.1, on the reverse strand, counting down.
CGCCGATTGTAGATTTTGAATATACGGTAGATGCGTTGAATTTAAGTACAACTAACAATTCCCAAAATGGCATTGAGTACGAGTGGGATTTTGGTGATGGAAACACCAGTACTTTAGCTAATCCAACCTACATGTATGAAGAAGATGGTGAATATACCCTTACCTTAACGGTTACTAATGGTTGTGGCTCTAAGACTAAAAGTGAAACTTTCTACGCAGGAACAGGACCGTCAGCAAGTTTTACAGCTAACACAACGGAAGGCTGTCAAGGGCTCAGTATTGAATACGCCAACGAGTCTAGTTCAAATGCTAATTCACTTCTATGGCTCTTCGAGGGTGGTACACCTGGTACTTCCGTAGAGAATAATCCTGTAGTAACTTACAATGCAGGTGGTTCTTACAATGTAACACTTATCGTTAGTAATCCCCAAGGTACCGATACGCTGGAGTTAATAGATTTCATCTACATTGATGCAGGTCCAGGCACCTCTTTTTTCACATCAGTTAACGATTTAGATGTTGATTTTAATAATACTTCAGTCAATGCAGAAACCTACCTTTGGGATTTTGGGAATGGAAGTACAAGTTCCGAGGCGAGTCCGCTATACACCTACGACGAAGAAGGGGAATATATGGTCACCTTAACTGCTACTAACGACTGTGGCACCAATACTTTTAGTCAAAACATTACTACTGGCTTATTACCTAATGCTGATTTCACCATAGAAAATGGCGCAGGTTGTAGTCCAGTAGAAGTAAGTTTTTTAGATCGCTCATCAGGCACTGGTTTAGATATGTACGAATGGGAATTTGAAGGCGGTAATCCAGCTACCTCAAATGAACCTAACCCAACCGTTCTTTATGAAAATGCAGGCGAGTTCACAGTGAATCTTACGGTGAGAAATAACTTAGGTTCAAGTACAACAATTAAAGAGGAAATTATCAAAATTGCAGGTACGCCCGTCGCTAATTTTGATTATACCATTAATGAAAATTCGGTCACTTTTAGCAACTTATCCACTGATGCTACTTCCTACGGTTGGACCTTTGGTGACGCTAATTTTTCTAATGTAGAAGAACCTACTCATACTTACCGAGGAACTGGTTTGTACTACGTCACGCTCAACGCGTCTAATACTTTTTGTGGAAACAGCGTTACGATTCCAGTTTCTATTCTAACGGTAGATGTTGAGGACTTTATCAATGCTCCACAATTATTAGTCTATCCAAATCCAACCCAAAATCGCTTGACTATCGAAATAAAAGATAGTCCCGCGGAATCCATAACATTCCGTATTTTTGATACCAAAGGACAGCTTGTTCAAATTGTCAATAGTACACAAGCTACTGATTTTCAACTCGATCTCCAATCCTTGAGTGCTGGAATGTATTTTATACATACCGTTGCCGAAGAATGGCAGCAGGTACTACGAATCATGAAAAATTAGTACTTGAGTTTAACTGTTGATGGAGTTTAGCTGTTTACAAAATAATCTAAATAAGTAGCTAAACTCCATCAAATAACTCAATCCTGCTAGATTATCGCTAACCACCGCAAAATATTACATATTGATATGGACGCGTTCTACGCTTCCGTAGAACAACGTGACCATCCTGAACTGCGTGGCAAACCCGTAGCCGTCGGTGGTTCTTCCTTGCGCGGAGTGGTCGCGGCAGCGAGCTACGAAGCGCGGCGCTATGGCGTGCGTTCGGCAATGCCGAGTGTAACAGCAAAGCGTATGTGTCCCGATCTGATTTTTGTAAAGTCTCGTTTTGATGTCTATCGCGAAGTATCGCAACAAGTGCGAGAAATCTTTTTGGATTATACTGATTTAGTCGAGCCTCTTTCGTTAGACGAAGCCTATCTGGATGTCACGGAGCATCCGATCAATTCAGGAACATTGATTGCCAAAGAAATCCGCGAACGTATTTATAAAACTACTCAGCTCACTGCTTCTGCGGGCGTTTCCTTTAATAAATTCCTCGCCAAAATAGCCTCCGATATTAATAAACCTAACGGTTTAAAGGTCATTACTCCTGCCGAAGCGATTTCGTTTTTAGAAGCCTTACCCATCGAAAAATTTCACGGCATCGGTAAAGTCACTGCTAAGAAAATGAAATTGATGGGCATTTATAAAGGCATTGATTTAAAACGCCTTTCGGAAATTGATATGGTGCGGCGTTTTGGGAAAGTGGGGCGGCATTATTACCGTATTGTACGCGCGGAAGATCAACGCCCCGTCAATCCTAATCGTATTCGTAAGTCGATTGGCGCAGAACGCACTTTTTCGGAAGATTTGGTAGAGATCGAACCAATGAAAGAGAAGTTGAAAATGCTCTCCGAATTGGTGCATCGTTATATGACGGAGAAAGATAACTTTGGGCGAACGATAACGATAAAAATAAAATCGGCAGAATTTAAAATTAGTACCCGTAGCCGAAGTTTTCCGAGTGAAGTACGGCAACTAAAACAATTACAAGAAGTGGTTTTCAATTTACTAGAAGAAAATTTCGCCGAATTGGATCGCGTTCGTTTATTGGGCGTTTCTGTTTCTAATTTAGAAAAAGAACAGCCACACGATGGCATTCAATTAGAATTTGATTTTGACGCGGAATAGATAGGTTACTTTTTTTGCTGAAAATATTTCCGCACTGGAACTAATTTCTTAAATCAATGTTGTACATTGCAGTCACACGCAACTACAGTGATTATTTGTCAAGTAAGAGTCAGTAAAAATTTAATTTCTTTAAAAATTGCTTCTTTTACTTGTTTATTAAAATAACCCTTGTATATTTGCATCGCTTTTGGAAAATGGCTTTCAAAATTCATTGAAAGTTATTACTTTTCAAAGTAAAAAGATCCGGTAGCTCAGCTGGTAGAGCCCTTGACTTTTAATCAAGGGGCCCTGGGTTCGAACCCCAGCCGGATCACAATTTAAGGCACTTAGCATTCGCTAGTGCCTTTTTTTGATCTGATTCAACTACTGTTCTAAAATCATTGCCGTATGCGGAATATTATCTTCCAAATACTCCTCGCCCACTGCATCAAAACCGAGCTCGGTGTAGAATTTTAATAGATAGGATTGAGCGGAAATTTTGATAGGAGCGTTAGGGTAAAGTCGGCGAACACAGTGAATGGTCGTTTGCATCAACAATTTGCCAACCCCCTTTCCGCGTATTTTTTCAGCATTTACCACCCGACCGATAGAAGCGTATTTTTCATAAGAAATACCTGGTGGAACCATACGCGTGTAGGCAACTAAATCGCCATCTTCATCATAACCTAATAAATGATGACTGAGCTGATCCTTACCATCAGCATCCAGATAGGGACAGTCTTGTTCCACGACAAAGACTTGCTGGCGCAGTGCCATTAGAGCGTATAATTGTTGCAAAGAGAGTTCAGAAAAGGAAAGACAGGAATAGGTGATCATGCTGATTTTTGATTGTTTAAGCGAATGTAAAAATAAACTATTCAATCTGTAAACATTATCAGCAATAAATATCACATATGCTTAATTGCATTTTGAATTTCACAACGCATCCATTCGGGAATTTCGTCGCCCGTCTCAGAAACGAGTTGAATTTTTCCAGCAGTATCAAATCGGTACACCCAAGTATGTTTTTTACCATTACCATTGATGTAAGAGCCAAATTTGAGGATGTAATGTACCTCCCACCCTTCGAGTACGGGACGCAGTTGAATATCATTACCCGTTACTTTAGGTAAGCCAAAATCAATTTCCGAAACGCCTTCTACATTATAAAATTCATTGGCAAGTGCTGCCATATTTAAAGGCTCTGAAGAGCGAATGGTGATAGCATCTTGTGTATCATTCCATTTTACGTGTTTTTCGATCACCAAATCGTAATTATTCAATAAATCATTGATCTCCTCGCTATCGGTTTCCGTAATACCACTACGCAACGGCTCTGCCCATTCGGTATCGCGGTCAAAAATTAACACAAAATGATCAATGGAAGGATCTGGAAAAGTATGGACATTGCAATCGGCAATAGACTTAGCCGTTTTATCGTAGAGGTAAATTCCAGTTAAAATTTTATAGACATTATCAATACTCTTCTTAGGAATATCAATATTTAGATAGCGCAAATCTTCTTTCTGTGACTCCATGCGCAGCACTAAACGAGCTGCATCTCGCCGAAATTTCCTAACTAATCGTTTAGGAATCTCAGGTTCAACATTTTCGTTGATACCATAACTAGCCAATACCACTCGCGGCGACTGTGCAACGACCGTGTATATTGAGCTAACTAAGCCCATACAAATCAGAAGTAGTGCGGTATTTTTCAGCATGGTGAAATTGATATTTGCTTAGACACGCAAAAATTAAACGCTACAATTTTAAAATGAGGATTTTTTGTACTGTTTAAGAAATATATAAAAAATTCTCATTTTAAAACTTCAAGTGTAGCGTTTGTTTCTTTCTTTGGCAATGCTTATGGCAAATGTTAGAAATACACTTCAATTTTTTTTTCGATAATTAGACAAAATGTGACAACCTGTTAGAATGGCAAACGCTTACCTGCTAATCGCTGGGCATACTACTTTGCCTCGTTTACGCTTTGATTTACTACCAAAGTTTACTTTGAATGGATTTATTTTTAGTGCTAAATATAAATCTGTACCTGTAAAGTCAGAGCGACCAATTATACTACCAAGATTATCTGAACCAATTGTCAGGAAAGCCATTCTCAATGCTAATCCTATGCGAAAATCTTGCCAATTGTAAGTGGCAACGGGAACGGATGCACTAAACCAGCGATGTTCAAATCGAGGAGTAAAAGCGAGTAAATTGCCTCGTTGTAGCGCAGCGCTTGCTCCACTGATCCGCTGTACATACGTTGTATTGAGATAAAAATTTTCGTTGATCGCGTAATCTACTTGTAAACTAAAAGCAGCTGGCAAACCAACTTTAAACGAAGAACGCATAATGTTATTCACTAATGTATCCCCTAAGACATCCTGATTGAAAAAGGTGATCGCGTCATCCAATTGATCAATATTATCAAATTGCTCATAGGCACTACTGACGACTTCAACTAGGCTATCCGCCTGTAAGACATAGCTTTCTGCATTGCGATTAAAATTAATCTGTCCAATATCCTGCAATGATGCGCCAATCCGCCAACGATAACTATCCGCATATTCTTCGATAGTAAAACTTACGCCTAGATCAACTCCAAAGCCTATTCCATTGCGTTGCAAATTGAATTCATTGGCAGTAATATTTTCATTTGTAAAGCCGTATGCGAGCGATAGACGACTCGCGCTTAGAGAATCATTCGGTAATCGTTGTATCCGAAAGGAAGAAACTGCAGCAACATAAACGCTTTCATAACCTTGTAGAAATTTAACATTTGTACCTATTGCCACTTTTCCATTGTAAGTCTCAAATGCTTTGCTGTAATGTATGCCTACTTCATTCCACGCCATTGCCGTCAATTGCATAGGAGTAATGTTGATTTCCTCTGCATTTGGCAATTCATCCCAATTATAGTAGTTAAAACTTGCAGGAATTTGCTGCGCATAGGTAGCAAAACGAGCGCGAGTCAGAATGCCTACACTCTGCTGTTTAGGCAATTGAACTAGTGCTGAAGGACCAGTTACGTTCGTAGCTACGGCAAGAAACCGTTTTTTATTTTCTCGATAAAAATCGACAATTAAAGCATTCGGATCGATTTCACTTTCATTACCAATTTCAGGACGAACTTCTATTTCATTTTCCAACTGACGTAGTACTTCTGGCAAATAGGTATTTTCAAAAAAGGCGTAGTCATTCTCTACAAATACATCTGCCCCTACTAAATTAACATCCCAACTAAACGGGCTAAACACTCCTTGAGCAGGATTGAGTAGAATAGTATTCACGCCGCCAAAATTATCTAACTTTAACCCAAGCTGCTCTTGGGTGATTCCAGATTGGGTTACAAATAGTAAAATCAATAGGTATAAAAACCGATTCATAGATAGTGGGAAGTTTTAAAATAATGGGATGGTGTTCATTGATAATATCCCACTACATACGTCAGACTTCCCTGGCTTATTGTTCACGGTGGAGAAGTTACGAGGAAAAGAGGGAAATTAACTTGGGTAAAAATATAATTAAGCCAACCAATACAGCGCTAATCGCCATAATCAATACAGCTGCTGCTGCCACATCCTTCGCCTTGCCTGCTAGTGGATGGTATTCAGGCGATACCAGATCCGTTAAGTATTCGATAGCTGTATTCGCTGCTTCTCCAGCAAGTACCATTCCACTACAGACAATGATTAACGCCCATTCAGTAGGCGTGAGTTGAAAATAAATTCCAGCTAATAAAACACAAAAAAGTACGGTGAGATGAATTCTAGCATTGGGTTGAGAACGAAATAAATCGGCAATCCCTTGAAAGGCGTACTGAAAGCTTTTAATTCGCTTTTGGAAGGTGTTTTTGCTCATGAGCGGATACAATATTTCGAAATTGCAGTGTGGTTTTAATACCAATATGTGATGCATTCTCACTACTTAGTGTTTCAAAGGTAAGACAATTAAAATAGTCAGCAGAATAGAAAATGTAATCTTCAGGGACATCAAAAAAGGGTAAAACACCACCATTAGACTGCGTCCGAATCAGTTCTCGACTATCCGAAAGTTGCGATTGCTCCCGAAAGTTTTGAATTACATTCGACCAAGTTATGGCATTATACTGTCCTAATGTAACTAGGGGCTCCTTGATTCTTGCGCATTTTTTCGCCACTAATTTCAAATGCTTCTGTAAGTGTGCATAAGTATCCGAGCTAAACGCAGGCATTGTGTGCGAAATGATAAAATGAACAGGCTTTGCCTCAGGTAATTTACTCGCTATTTGACCGATAATGTTAGGAATATTTTGATAATGAAAAGTATCCAATTTCAGAAATGGCTGTTTGGAATAAACTGCCATTCCATATAATCCAATATCAACCAAGCGATAAAAATAAGGATATTGCTCAACCAGATTAACATGTAACATAGAGTCCCAAAGCGGCGTTACCTCCTGTACAGAAATCAAATCTGCTTGCGATTCAAGCATAGTATTGAAAGTGACCTCTGGTTCAGAATCACTATTCGCTAGATTAAAATGAGCAATGTTGAATATAGGTTGATCGGTTACTTTCGGAACTTTGATAAATGTATTGCTATTAAATTTTAAAAACAAACACAATAACGCACAGCAACCAAAAGCAATGAAAGTCAAAGAGGGTTGTCTTAATAACAAAAAAGTTATACCCAATAATAATTCTCCAATTAAGATATACTGAATGTACCCTACTCCTGATTGTAAAAAATAATAATCAGGTCGCAATACACACCAAAGTGTAAGCAGCAATAAAAGTAAACTAGTAACATTTCTTACCCAATTTTTCTCAAAAAATTGAACTAGCATTTATAGGGATTGTCAGTTATGGATTAAATACATTCTGGCAGAAAACAATCTATAGCAAATCATTATTTACAAACAACTATTAGCTGAGAACTACCGTAGTCTTTCAGTCAAAAGACATGGATAAAGCAAGGAAAGTAAAAAAGAGATTTTAAATACAATCAGTTATTGAAGTTGTTTTTTATCAATACTTTACACGACAAAGGTAATTTTTTTTAGTTGAAAATAAATTCTGTAAAATCTTAATTTTGCATGATAAAAGAACACTCGTATGCAACAGATCACCTATTCTCAGTTAAAACAATGGCAAACCGACAAACATCCTCACTTGCTTATTGACGTACGCGAGCGCGAAGAGCATACCGCTTTTAATATTGGTGGGACACTGATTCCACTCTCCGAAATCATACAGCAAATGGATCTATTTCGCTCCGAGCTCCCCATTGTCGTGTACTGCAAACGCGGTATCCGCAGCCAAATCGCTATTCAACGCCTCCAACGCAAAATTCCCTCCGCCACATTCTACAATTTACAAAATGGAATTTGGCATTTACTAACTACTTAAAAAATAAGCGGGATGATTTTTGTTAATATATGACTGAAATCAGCTATTTTGAGCCTGTTTTTAATAAAAACGTAGTTAACGAGCTGTTAAACAGTTATTTACGTCCAACAGCTTACAATTTAGCTGGACATTTTTCACGTTAATTACCCACTTAGTTAAACCTTAATTTATTCACCGCAAGTGCTATTCGGCCAGAAAACTATACACGTTATTAATAGTGCTGAGAAGATAAGTTTACTTCATATTTTTCAATTGATGATTTGCTCGAATAAAAACTATTTATTCAAAAAGTCATCATTTGAAAAATGTAAATTTATTTCTTCAGCTATTCACGACCAACAAAACGAAATAACTAGCCACAAGACGTTAGGCTTTAGAAGTTAGAAAGATTTTTATTGATTTTTTCTAACCTCTAATTTTCAACTACTAACCTCTTTTTCGCACTTGCCAACTTTTTGCATTTTATGTCAGAAACGAATTACCGAGAAAAGGAAATTTGGGGGCACCCAGCTGGACTATATGTCCTATTTTTTGTAGAGCTATGGGAGAGATTTAGTTATTATGGAATGCGTGCGATTCTAACGCTATTCTTAGCCGCTGCCGCTGTCGGTGCTAATCCGGGTTTAGGCTGGAGTAATGCCGAAACACTCTCATTTTATGGAACTTATACGATGCTTGTATATGTCGCTTCTATTCCAGGCGGACTCTTAGCAGATCGAGTAGTTGGGCAAAAACGAGCCGTGATGATCGGTGGTTTATTACTCTGTCTGGGTCACTTAGCCCTTGCTTTTCCTGGCATGACCGCATTTTATGGCGGTCTAGGACTTATCATCGCAGGTGTAGGTTGTCTCAAACCTAACATTTCTACGATGGTCGGTGGATTGTATAATCAGGGAGACGAACGCCGCGACAAAGGTTTTTATATTTTCTATATCGGTATTAATCTCGGCGCATTTTTCGGGGCATTAATCGTAGGTGCGGTTGCCGCATTTTATGGCTGGCACTACGGATTTGGATTAGCAGGTATCGGAATGTTAATTGGACAATTCGTATATATGTGGGGGCTAAAATATCTCGAAGGAGTAGGTGAATTTACAGGTAGTGCTGATTCTCCTGATTTAGAAGCAACTAAACGCCCTTTAACACGAGTGGAAAAAGATCGTATGATCGTCTTATTTCTTTCCTTCTTGTTAATTATTGTTTTCTGGGGTGCATTTGAGCAAGCAGGTGGCTTAATGAGTTTATATACCGAGCAAAAAACGGATCGGATGCTAATGGGATTTGAGATTCCCGCAGCCGTTTTCCAATCCATCAATGCCTTTTTCATTATTACTTTAGGAACTGCCGTAGGTGCATTTTGGTACAAATGGAAAATGAAAGGACGCGAGTCTTCTTCACTTTTCAAAATGGCAATCGGTATCATCGTGATGGGCTTAGGTTTCTTATTTATGACTGCTGCTACGATGCAGTACGAAGCAGTAGGACAATCTGCCATGATTTGGTTGGTGTTAGCTTATCTATTACATACGATTGGGGAGCTATGTGCATCGCCCGTCGCGCTTTCTTTTATTACAAAGTTAGCTCCTGTAAAATACGCTTCATTCATGATGGGAGCTTATTTTGCCGCAACCGGTATTGGTAATAAACTAGCGGGTTCGCTGGGAGCTTTATCTGAATCAGCGGGCGAATTAGAAGTTTTCACTAGTATCGCTATTTTCTGTACTATTTTTGGTCTGATCGTAATCGCGATGCTCAAACCGCTGAAACGATTGACCCACGGCGCAGAGGATTTGCAAGTCGAAGCTGGTCATTAATAGTCTTCTGTGACATAGGTATCGGATACCTCGAAGGT
>JBGCES010000372.1:0-3236 GCA_045106545.1 Saprospiraceae bacterium | reverse complement strand
TAAGCCACGCCGAAATAATTCATTTGGCAATACTAAGCAAGGTAACTAAACAACATTTGTACTACTTCTACACCACTTTTAAAACCATTTTTACACTACATTCCATATGCAAGATCACCAAAAACGCGCTGACAATATCATTAAAGAACATACGCTTTATTCAATGGGATTAGGTATTGTACCACTTCCACTAGTAGATTTTTTTGGCGTCATCGCGGTACAATTAGACATGATGCATCGCTTATGTGAAGCCTATAATGTACCTTATTACGAGGCACAAGGAAAAGCTGCCATTTCCGCTTTAGCAGGAACGTCACTTGCTCGCTTAGGCGCGTCTTTAGTAAAAAGTATTCCGTTGGTAGGTTCGATATTAGGTGGCGTTTCGTCGGCAATTTTGTCTGGTGCGTCCACTTACGCTACAGGCGAGGTATTGAAACGCCATTTTGAAGATGGCGGCACCTTAGACAACCTCAATGCGGATGATTTCCGCGAATATTACGCCGAGCAAATGGAACGCGGCAAATCCGTTGCCAGAGCATGGCAACGCGAGGAAAAGCAAAATGCCAATGCCCCCACTCCCCCACCAACTGAACCGAAAAAGACTACTATTCCGATTGATAAATTAAAAGAATTGGCAGATTTGAAAGCAGCGGGTGTACTGACGGACGAGGAATTTCAAATGATGAAAAAGAAGTTGTTGGAGGACGTTTAGAAAGAGGACAGATGACAGATCGCTGCACTGTCAGAGGACAGAAAAGACTAGGTAGTGATAATTATATTTAGCTGAATATCGTGTTCCTCAACTGGTAATTTTTCAACTAATTGAAAAGGATAGGCTGCGCCTATTTTTAAGGCATTCGGATGATCTTTTAGGAAAGTATCGTAATAGCCGCCGCCGTAACCTAAGCGGTAGCCTTCAGTGGTAAAAGCCAACCCCGGAACGATAATTAAATCGTACTTTCCTTGATAAATCTTGCCTTCTGCAGGGTGTTGCGTTTTAAATAATCCAGTTTCTAAATTATTTAAATCATACAGCTCTAAATGTTCTAATTGTCTATTTTTCAGTGTTTTAGGGCAAACGACTGTTATCTTTTCTTTTAGTAATTGTTCGATTAAAGGGAATAAATTAATCTCACTACGTACAGGCAAATAAGTATGAACAACGCGGCAGTTTTCTTTTTCAATTAACTTAAAAAGTTGAGTACAAATGGATTGATCAAATTGTTCTTTTTGTGTAAGAGGTAGGTTTTTGCGTGACGTAGAAAAGTGCTGACGAAGCAAAGGTTTACTCATGTATGTTAGTATTTTTTATCCTAAAACATTTGTGTGAAGACGATTTACAACTATAAAAAAAGCCTATTCCTGCTACTTCTTTGGAATGTCGCGTATCTAATCATCATAATACTTTCTTGGTATGGGTTTATTAGATTTGGGTACGGGCTAGGTGATTTATTTTACATCGCTGCAATAATTGTTTTCGCTATTCTTATAAATGTATTATTTCTGTTTAAATATTTCAGAAATCATCATCCTCACTATTTTCCTTCAATAATTATACTACATCTTCTCTGCTTATTATTCTTAATTTACAATATCCTTAGCTTTACTATTTGGAGAGGTGGTGAAAGTTCGTGGAATGGTCAAGTGTTCTTTTTGTAGAATCACATCATCCGATCGAAAAAGATTTACGCTATCATGCGTAGAGAAGCTTGCAAAGACGTCTCCAGTTGCAGTTTCAATAAAATCGTAGTAGTTGTGAAGGTATGTTGCATTAGACGTTTTATAAAACGTCTCTACGGCACAGTTTACATAAAAAGGGTTTCAAACGATTCGATGAATCGTTGAAACCCTTCATTTATGCAAAATAGAATTCGTCTATTCTTTTAGATTATTGATTAGGGATGTTGGAAAGTTTGATTCCCCTATCCAATATCCAATATCCAATTTATATCTTTCTTACGCGATAAACGCGCTTACCTGCACCGTCAGGGAAAGTCGGATTATCGATAATTTGAATGCGCATGTTATCTGCATTAAAACGGCGTACACTGATGATAGTGCGACGGTTACGTTGGTGTTCTTCTTCTGTACAACGCTTTCCATTTGCACATTCGTTCGTTAACTCAATTTCACCAGCACTACTGATACCAACCCGCGAAGATGCGATACCTCTGCTGGTGATGTATTCTAATGCGCTCTGAACGCGACACTGTGACAAACGTTCGTTGTAGCGATTGGAACCACGCGCATCAGTGTGGGCGCGCAAGTCAATTTCTAAACTTGGGTATTGCGTCATCACCTCGATCAGCTTATCTAAACGCGCTGCCGCATCAGGACGGATATCACATTTATCAAAATTGTAGTAGATGTTTTGTAACACCAAAACCGTAGGTGGATTTGGCTCTAAGCCAATACCTTTTTCAGTTGTTCCTTCGCAAGCAATTTCTGAAGCAGGTAATTGTACGGTATTGTCTTTGAACTGATTCGCGGAACCGCGAATTTCGTAGTCATCTGTACAGATTAAAGTAGCGGTAAATTCGCCGTTTTCGTCCGCCGTCAAGGTCGTTTCTTCGCCCGTAGTTAAGTTAACTAAAACGATAGAAGCACCTGGAATCCGAGATTGGTCTTTAGTACTAAACGCAAATCCTTTGAAATCGCTCGTTAGTGGCGTTAAAGGAACTTTGTACGTACCTGCATCACGTAATTCTACGCCGCTCACTTCTTTCTCAAAAGGTTGATAGCCAGCACGAGTTACCGTTATTTTATAAGTACAGGCATCGTAGATTTGGTAAGCAAATTTACCATCGTCACCCGAAGTACCCGTTTGTTCGTCGTTCATCAAGGGAATTTGACAACTTACTGGCGTCACTGTAATATTCGCATCGCCAAGTGGATTGTCATTTCGGGCATCCACCACGATCATATCTACATCAATCAAGTCTGGTGGAATATAAGTCCATTCCCAGATGTCATCACCACCATTACCACCAGTCCGCGCTGAGGCAAAATAACCTTTCATCTCGTCCACCATCATAAAGGTTAGATCATCCGAAATAGAATTGATTGGAGTCATCATAGCTTGTGGTGCCGTCCAATCTTCTCCTTGCGGGCTAACGCGGAAAATATCCAAACCACCCATTGAACCGTGACTATTACTGGAGAAATATAGTACGTCATTTTTAGCAACGTAAGGGAAAACTTCATTTCCGCTAGTGTTCACCGTTGCGCCGAGGTTC
>JBGCES010000371.1:0-12104 GCA_045106545.1 Saprospiraceae bacterium | reverse complement strand
GCAGAAGAATATTATTTGCTCAATGATAGTATTATTTTATATAATATTTCAACAACTTAATCACTTAATTTTGTCAAATTAAGTCAATTCTATCAAAACATGAATAATACGGTACTATCTGAGGTAGTTATTTTTGTACGTACATAAAGAGGGATTGTTTCTAGCTGTTATAATTGTTAGCTGGTTGGATTTGGAATACTAAGTAGATAGACAGACTTAATTCGCCAACTATACAATCATAAGTAGTTGATTATCAGGGTAAATTCATTCATTTTCTCCTTCGCTAATTCTGTCATTGTACTGACATGTTTAGGGGCGATTATACAATGCACTTAGAATAGGGTCAAAGATCCTTTCTGCAATCCGACGTTTTTTGGTGATAATGTGTGCTTCGCCCTGCATTTGTTGCCGAAAATTTAGTGTCCGATCGTAAGTCGTAAGGAGTTCATTTGGTAAATCTATTTCCACCAAGTATCCCTCTCCATCTTCGTTCGGCACTGCCGCAATTTCTACTACGGAGCCACGAATCACCCCAAATTCCTGATAAGGAAATCCATTGAGGCGGATATTTACAGAATCTAATTCCGCTACTTTTCCTGAATTACTGATCGGCAGAAGTGCTTGCGCCACCAACTCCCCTGCCCCACCGATGGGTACGATAGTCATTAATTCTTCATTGGTATTTACGAATTGCTTAACAGTAAGTGTTTTGGGTAAGGAAACCTTTCCAGCAATCGGAGCAAACAGCAAATAACTTTGTTTCCACTCTTTCAATTCCCGTTGCAATTGTTGCAAATCCGCTTTGATTTGTTGCCACTTTTCGTTGCTATTCAAATCATCATCTTGCCGCAAATTAAGAATCTGTGTTTTGATTTCAGTAATTCGTAACTCATTCGTAATTCGCTGATTATCAATTGATTCCAACTCTCTCTGCGCTCTTAACTTCTGTTCTTTTGCCGTTTCTGAATTATCCTTACTCTCTAAACCATCAACAGTTAATCCTTCCCGACGAAGCAATTTTTCATTCATCAATTGCACAATTGCCCGCTGCGTTTGTTCTTGTTTACCTAGTGCGTCGTTTAGTTTTTCCAATTGTCGAATTTGCTTACGCAATGCGCTGCGGCGTTTACCTAAATGGCGGTTTTCTAGATAAAATTGTAAGTCTTGAAAGTCTTGTAAAAATGCCGCGTACGAAGTTTGTAGTGTCCCAAGTTTGTAATTACTATCAAAATTAAAGTTGACAAATTCATACTGGTTTTCTTCTGAAAATGCTTTATCAACTAAAGCTTCCACTGTTAAAATATCGCTTTGCTCCGCTGTATTTTCCAATTCCGCCAATAGCTCTCCTTCTACCACGATTACTCCATTTTCGACTACTAACTTACTGATTTTTCCACCTACTCGTGAAACGACTGCCACGGGTGGATTCTCCGTAGTAATCTGCACTGGCGCAACCACCGTATCAGGATATTCGATAAAAAACGCCATCCCAATTAGGGTAAGAAAAAAGAAAAATAAAACCGTAATCCCCCACCGTAAAAAGTGTCGCGGCGGACGACCAAAAATTTGCTGGACATCGTCGTCTCGTTTGAGCTTGATGTCGGCGGGGTTAGTGATGAGTTGTGGATCTGGCATGTTGATTTGTTTTCTAGCTTTTCATTAATTTTAAGAAATTGACAAATAATAACCTACCCTCGCTAGGGTGCAGCTTTCTGCTGCGCTCTAGCTTTCAACAATATTATTTATTTCCTGAACGCTATTCAAAAATTAATTTTCGTTAATGGATAACGGTTCGAAGGTAGTATAAATGTTGTAGCCAATCTGGGCAAATACAACATTTGAACAACTTTGAAACAAATTTTAAGCTATTTTTAAACTACGTTACTAAAATACCAAAGGTATCACAAAATACGCATACGCAATCAATAATAACACCGCTAACACATTCAAAATTACGCCTGCTCGCACCATCTGCGCCACCTGAATATGCCCACTCGCAAAGACAATCGCATTGGGTGGCGTTGCCATCGGCAACATAAATGCACAACTCGAAGCCATGGTAATCGGAATCAGCAATCCTAACATATCCGTTTCCAGACCGAGCGCGATTCCCGCAATAACGGGTGCAAAAATCGCGACCAACGCCACATTACTCATCAACTCCGTCATGAATAACATAATCGTAATTAAAGCCGCTGTCACTCCAAAAATACTCAACGAACGGTTTTGAGCTACAAAGTCGCCAATCAGTTGAATAATTTCTGCATTTTTCATCGCCGTTGCTAAGGCTAATCCACCACCAAAGAGAATTAAAATCCCCCACGGCAGCTTTTCAGTATCGCGCCATTCGAGGCTAAATTCACCTTTTTGATAGGAATAAGGTACCGCAAATAAAGCGAATGCCGCCAGTAAACTAATCGTCGCACTACTGAGATCTAGGTTAAAAAATTGCTCGACGGGTTTTTCAAATACCCATAAAAATATCGCCGAAAAGAAAACGATGAGTACTCTTCGTTCATCACCACTCATTTCACCTAACTTCGCTAACTCGTTGTCTATCAATTGTTTAGAATTAGCTATTTCTGGCAAATGATTGGGATAAATCCATTTTACCAAAACAACATAAATCAAAGCGAGCATAATACAGGTGAACGGAACGCCCATGAGCATCCAATTAAAAAAGGGAATTTCGATGTCATACGTTTCTTCCACAAAGCCAATCATCACCACATTCGGCGGCGTTCCAATCACCGTTGCGATGCCGCCTACATTTGCCGCAAAGGCAATTCCTAACATGATGCTTAGCGCAAAATTTTTATCCTGTTTAGTAAATCCATCCGCGTCGTCGATCAGTAAATTAATCACCGATAACGCAATTGGTAACATCAAAACAGTCGTCGCGGTATTACTAATCCACATACTCAGCGTCGCGGTCGCAATCATAAAACCAAGCACAACGCGATCGGGAGTCGTCCCCGTAATTTTTATGATATTCAAGGCAATCCGTCGATGCAATTGTACTTTTTCCATTGCCAAAGCAATCACAAATCCACCAAAAAACAGCCAGATAATGGAACTGCCATAAATCGGACCGACCGTCTTCACATCCATAATACCTACCAACGGAAATATAGTCAACGGAATCAACGCCGTCACTGAAATCGATACGGCTTCTGTCACCCACCACGTGATCATCCAAGCTGCAACCGCGATGACGGGATCAGCTTTCGCGCTGATCATTTCAAAGGGAACGTTCAGTAAAATTAGAAAGAGAATTGGGCCTAGGACTAGTCCGATTTTTTTAGTTAAGGAATAGTTTTTCATTCGTAAACTTAATTTTTTTTTTAACGCGGAGAAGCGGAGGCGCAGAGTTTTTCCGCTTCTACGTGTACACGATTTAATTTAGATCGCAGAGCATTTTTTCTAAAGAAAAAAGTTTGGCAAAGTACACAAAATCGTGCTGTACACCGTCCGCCGTCCGCCGTCAACCGTTTTACTCAATTTCACAATAATCCGTAAACACATTCTTAAACCGCAGTCGTTTTCGATAAGGAAAGACATCAATCAATTCACCGCTGCGTAATCGTAGTTGTACACTACGCCAATATTTAGCGGTAAATATATCGCCATGTCGTTTAAAAAAAAGCTGGCGGACATCGCGACGACCGATCAAGAAGCGACGGAATTCTTCGGGAAAAATATCTGTATCACCGACTGAATACCAAGGGGTAGCCGACATTTCCTCTTCCTCCGTCCGTGCTTCGGGAATAACGCGAAAGTTATAATCGGTCAAAAAACCAATTTCATCATAATCATAGAAAACGACGCGGCGCAGGCGCGTAACGCCAAAGTTTTTTAATAACATATCGCCTGGAAAGATATTCGCGGCTGCCAATTGCTTAATTGCTTTGCCGTATTCGACTATCGCTTCTTCCGCTTCTTCCAAATTAGCATTCATCAAATAAATGTTAAGCGGTGTCATTTTCTTTTCTACGTAAACATGAAGAATTTCTACATGCTTCTCGGTTAGTTTTACTTTAGATGGCGCGACTTTAAGCAATTCATCCAATAGCTTTTCTTCAAAGCGGCTACGTTCAAAAATCAGGTTTTCAAAAGTATGAAAATCAGTCATCCGCCCTACTCGATCGTGGGCGTGAACAAGGCGATATTTTTCTTTTACAGTCGCCTCATTCATCTTTTTAGGGGGCTCAAATTTGTCCTTAATAAGTTTGAAAACAACATCATAAGACGGCAAAGTAAACACTCGCATGACCATCCCTCGAATACCTGGAGCGAGGGTAAATTTATCATTAGAACGTTTCAAATGCCGTAGAAAATCTCGATAAAAAACCGTCTTTCCGTGTTTCTCAAAACCAATCGAACTGTACAACTCTCCCAGTTTTTTGGTCGGTAAAATAGATTGTAGAAAATCTACCATTTCACTAGCAATATCCACATCTACCAAAAAGTACGCGCGATGATAACTAAAGATGGAACTCATGTCATTTGTATCCAATAATAAAGTGTCAATCACCACCCCATTTTCTCGATGCCAAAGTGGTAAAACAAAAGGATGATACACTCGACCGATGATCAATCGCCCAACGATGTATGCCGTTTTATTACGAAAAAACATACTCTTCAATACCTCCAATTGCAGCGTATTACCTGGTGCTTGATGCTCTTCCAAGAATCGATCTAACGTCCTGATAATGAATCCAATATCACGATCTAAATTTTCGTAAGGAATGTCAAATTTATAATGCGAAAAAAGGTAGCTAAAGACCGAACGAAGCGGTTTTTCTAAAAAGAAATGATAGAAGATGGGACGAGTAGAACGAAATTCGCGATAAGTTCCAGTAGCATTTACAAACATCAGATTCACATCTGCACTTAACCCTTTATGTGAATGTCGAAAGACGGAATTGTAAAAGGTTTCCGCAATATTTTTGGTATTAAAATTGGCAATATCATCCGCAAAATACTCTTTGGTTTGCAACCAAAACACATCACTACGAACCTCTTCTCCCAGTGTTTTTAAGATCTGCTGCACAACATCGCCCACTGCATTTCGATACAATCGTTGCCGTTCCTTTGAGTCCGCTTGAATGCCTTGCCAGTCGCGATTTTCAAATCGGATTTGCGCCCGTTTAGTGATGCGTTTAAACTGATGATGGTACTGAATATATGCGCCCCAAATAGTATGGGCAATTTCGTAGGGTAAGAGTTTTTCGAACATAATTTTAAAACAGTTGACGGTCGAAGGTAAATGGTTGACGATACACGCGTCAAATCGAGGGTTAAGATATGGGATTTTTTGAGAAAGTAGATTCAAGATGGGTGAGAAATGTATAAAAACCAGTGTTTGATCTCAATACGTTTTAACAAGCTCTTATTATAACTTTAACGCTTACCATTTGGTCTGCGTTCCCTACTTTCTTACCTTTGTGCCAGTTCACAATTCTCACCTCTGTTACGATTCTGTATAATAATTCTTAGTTAATTTTTACAAACAAAACCACAGCTATATGCTCACGAGAACCTTGTTGGTATTCGTAACACTTCTTTCTACCCATATTTTTAATGCTAAACCTACTACTGCTACTCCATATTTGGCGGCAGACTACGGCACCTTTATTCCGTTAGAGGATGCTTATAACGAAGCGTTAGAGATTGACTTAATGAGTCAATTAAATAGCAATACAACCTATCGTAAGTTAATTCAAAATAAAAAACTATCGGTCGGATTAGTCGATATGCGTGATTTTGAGCAACCAAAATTTGCTTCCGTCAACGGCAATCACATGATGTACGCGGCAAGTTTACCTAAAATTGCCGTTTTACTGGCAGCAATGGACGCTATTGAAAAAGGAGAATTGCGCAAGACACCTGAAGTAATTGAAGATATGAATCTGATGATTCGTAAATCCAATAATGCTGCTTCCACTCGAATGATCGACCGCGTAGGCTACCAAAAAATTGCTTCTGTCATGCAAGATCCACGTTACGATTTATACGATCGTAAAGATGGCGGTGGGTTGTGGGTAGGAAAACGCTACGCAGCAAAAGGGGCGCGTAATCCTGAGCCATTAAAAGGTTTGAGTCACGCCGCAACGGTCGATAAAGTTTGTAGCTTCTACTACATGTTAGCTAATGATGAGTTGGTGAGTCCCGAAGTTTCTAAGGAAATGCGGAAAATTATGACGAATCCAGGTTTATCACATAAGTTTGTTAATACGCTTCGTAGAGTTGCACCGACTGCCAAGTTATATCGTAAATCTGGTTCTTGGCGTACTTATCACTCAGATTCGGTTTGGGTACGCGGTACGAATCGCAACTATATTTTAGTAGCTCTAGTAGATGATCCAAACGGAGAACAAATTATTCGTAATTTGGTAAACGTCGCTGAAAAAGCGTTAAAACAAAATCGCATTTTGGCAGAAAACTAATCAATACGCAAAATATTATATCCTACCTGATCAGGTGAACAGGTAAGACTAGAAAAGACTTATTTCCTTCGAAGTAAGTCTTTTTTTATACCCATCGCACAAATTACTCAAATCAATGTTTTATAAACAGATTTTATTAATACATTCCTTTGACCCCCTTTTACATTACTATTCACTGATATGAAATTGAACCAACTATTAGGAAAATTTTTCAACCTGCAACCGACGGATTACCGTCGTGCTTTGCTCCTGCAGGCGTATATTTTTCTGATCATTTTTACTTTACTTGTTGTCAAACCCACCGCCAATAGCCTTTTTCTAACCGAATTTGGCGTAGAAGGTCTTCCTTACGCCTTTATTCTAGTCGCATTTTTAGCAGCCGTCGTTTCTACGCTCTACGCTCGCTGGCTGCGTCATTCCGAATTATCAATCATTATTCGCCGTACACTCTGGGGTTGTATTGGTTCATTATTGATGTTTGGAACGATGCTCACTTTTGAAGTTTTCGAGCAGCTAACTTTATACTTTTTTTATCTGTGGGTCATGATTTTTGGTTTACTAGCAACTTCGCAGTTTTGGGTATTGGCCAATATTATTTTTAACGCTCGTGAAGCTAAGCGACTTTTTGGATTTATCGGCGCGGGAGCTATCGCGGGCGGTATTTCGGGTGGCTATGTTGCTTCCATTTTAGCAAGCCAAATGGCGAGTGAAAACTTGCTCTTCGTAGCCGCAGCTTGTCTCCTACTTTGCTTTCCGATTTTAAAAAGAATCTATCAGACGAACGAGATAGAAACGGTTACTGTACCGAGTGAGCAACCTAAAATCAATAGTCATCCCTTTCGGTTGATTTTAGAATCAAAACACCTTTCCTATCTCGCAGGAATTGTGGGCGTAAGTGTGATTGTAGCTAAACTGATTGACTATGAATTTAGTGGCATCGCTGCCGCGCGTTTTACTAATAAAGACGAACTAACTGCCTTTTTCGGTATTTGGTTTTCTACCTTTAATGTCATTTCATTGGTCTTACAACTCTTTCTTACTCAGCGGATTATGAAAAGCATCAGCGTGAGTAGAGCATTGTATTTGATGCCTATATTTATTTTATTATCGACCTTTTTATTACTGGCAATGCCCGAAATATTATTCGCAGCTATCATGTTAAAAATGACCGACGGTAGCCTGAAACAGTCCGTTAATAAAGCCGCAATGGAGTTGATGGTTCTACCAATTCCCATGCAAATAAAAAACTCCGCAAAGACTTTTATTGATGTATTTATTGATAGCTTGGCGACGGGTATCAGTGGTATTTTGCTGATTTTTATTATCAAAGGGATGGGATTGCCTTACGTTGCAATTAACGTTCTGATTGTTGCTTTGGTGTTGGTTTGGATTGGTTTGATTTATAAAATTCGCCGCGAATATTTACATGCGTTTAAGTTGAAAATAAATCAAGTAGAAGCACTTCCGATTGACATCAAAGAACCGGGAAGTTTGCCTATTTCGCTCAAAGAAAAACCTTCTTTACGCCGTTTGATACGCACCATTGACAATGGAACGGAGCGACAGATTTTGACTGCCCTCCAAAGATTGAAACGGCAGCGACTTCCCAAAGCGATACTTTCAGAACAACTTAAAACGCTCCTGCGACATCCCTCTGAAGCCGTGCGCGCAGCCGTCATTGAGCGCTTACGCAAAACGAAAGATCGGAATCTAGTGGCACAGATGGAATATTTATTAGAATACGACGAAGTGCAAGTTAAAATCAAAGCATTGGAGTTTCTACTGCGCAGTGATAGTGAAAATCGATTGGAAAATATCTTATTCTACCTCGATCATCCCAATTATAAATTACACGGAACAGCGCTGATTGGTTTAGCCGCAGTGACTGTTGACCGCGCAGATCTACGCAAAGAATATCGCTTTAACGGGCGGCTTTTTGATTGGTTCAACAAAATTCCTGTAGCAGATACAGCCGCCGAAAAGCAGTTTCGGATCCTCACTTTTCTGCGCATTATTGGCAACGGAAAATTGGAAGATTATTACGGCTATATTCATCAGTATTTACAGTCGGATCAACCTAAACTGGTTAAACAGGCCATTCGGAGTGCAGGGCTAACAGAGAAAGAAGTATATCTAAATATTCTGACTGCATTTCTGGCGCATAAAGCTTATCGCAATGTGGCTCAACGTGCGCTACGGCGTTTCGAAGAACGTGCATTTCCAGTCTTTATTGAAGTGATTAAAAATCCCGAAACTAACGTCAAAATCGTTCAATCGCTACCTCGCATATTGCGTTACTCCAATGCCCAAGAAGGCACTAATTTATTACTCAGTTTATCCACCCACGAAAACGAACGAGTACGCACACAAGCACTTTGGGCATTGAATCGCTTACGCAAAAGGACACCCAACTTGCAGTTTGATAATCAAAAAACGTTGCAAGCAATTCTACGTGAAAATGACTTGTACAAAGAAACGTTGACGGTTATTATTCAACAGAAAAAGCAAATTTTCGTCGAACAAAAATCCGATTTACCAAAATTGATGGATCGCTACAACGCGCGTAAAAATTTGGTTCAGCTATTAGAAAAACAACTTGACAACAATATTGAGCGCGTATTTTTATTACTGAGTTTACAATATTCGCCCGATGATATACTGTCGGTTTATCGCAGCTTACGTATTAATCAGCAAGACTTGCGCGCTAATGCGCTGGAATTTTTAGATAATTTACTCGGTATTAATTTGAAGAAAATAATTATTCCTATCATCGAATCCGCGATGTTAGAGAAGATTACGGATGAAGCGATTCGAGATTTAAAAATGGAACTGCCGAGTGAAATGGACGTGTTAAATCGTTTGTTGCGGAGCAAAAATGATCAGTTACGCGAGGCTAGTTATGAATTATATCATTTGATTACGGAGCAGAAAGGAAGGTTGAAACGGGTGGCTTAGTGTCTCATATAAGAAAGGAAATATCTTGAAGATACTTCCTTTCTATTCACACTAAAAATCAGCTTTTGGTGTCTTATAAATTTCTACTCTTCTTCGTTATCCGCATCCTCTCCTTCCACCGCCACGACTTCCTCTTCCGACATTTCCACTCGTTGAGATTTAATAACCTTTACCGTATCACTCGCCAGAATATTCTGTGGAAATAAATCATCTACCTGCCCCGCCAATCGATTGTGATCCCAAGCCGAATTACGCTGTAAAACGTTCGTCATCAGACAAGTCATATAAGCGACTGAATCGGGACGCTCGACAATCGCTACGGAATTCATATAATTATAAACGTTGCCCGCATATTTTTTACAATTCGGATCTTTATCGCGGTTACATTTGTACAAACTGCCCGATTTGTAATAAACCGCCGTACTATCCAAACCTTTGTTAGAAGCATAGCGAATACGCCGATCGGTCAGATAGATTAATCGCTTCATTTCCAAACTACTCCACGGGTCAATCATGTCACCCATTTCCAACATTAACATCCATTTCATCAGCCCTTTGGGCGTTCCCGTACTACCCCCCTTGGGTGGAACGATGCCCGATGCGCCGCGCGTAAACATGGTTCCTAACCGCCACTCGTCGCGCTGAATACCGTGTTCTCGCAATGGATCATTTACGATGGACTGACCAAATTCTGCCAGTTCCCGACGATCAGCATTTTTAAAATATTCATCCGCTTCGTCTTCCGTCAATTCTAAATAATCTTTTTGAAATTCACGCATTAATAGGGCTTCGCGCCACACGACACTCGCTGCCCCGTTGTTACTCACCGACACCATGTGATCAATCCATTCGTAGAGACTAAAAACGTCTTTTTGATTCGCACGGCGTTTGCGGAAAGTACTGTCCTGTGCATTAAAAACGGGAATGGTATGATGATCGTAAACGGCAAATTCGCGTCCCGTTACCATACGATCTTTCAACAACTTCGCTCGCTTCTCAAAGTCATCGGGAAACATGTTTTGCAACTCACAAAAAATGGCGGTTAATACCGCTAATTTCCCGACACTACCGGGTTGATACTCGCGCTCTTCTTTGTGCGCAGCGTAGCGCGGTTCGCCGTCGGGCGTAAGCTGTAATAGCGTCATGCTGTAGTTAGCGCGATAAGGAAATAATTTGGTTAGTTCCGCCTGCAATTCTTCGTCAACCGGAGGCAGTGAACCCAAAGAATCGTAACGAGGTAAATCTGCTAAGTGTAACTGGATTTCATCCAATTTCTTGTACGCGCCCGCTTTGGGTGTACGCCCTTTGAGCGTTTCATTTTCTACTAAATTCCAATACAATAGCCGTCGCATTCCCGTACGATCGTAGCCGTCAATCGGGTAAAAAGAGTAAAATAAAAATAGAAAAGGTAGTAACAGGAAAGAATATTTTTTCATTATAATTATTTGATAATCAGCATTTTATAAGTTATTACAAATCAATGATAGTTTCTTTTATAGAACTTTTAAGTAGAAAATATTGCATTCTAGCATCAATGAAACATTGTTACTTTTTTCATTGAAAAAAAAGTAACCAAAAATTCTAGTATTGTAAACTCGCTCCGCTCAAACAGTACAATACTTGCCACCCGCCGAGTATGTGCTTTACCTTTTGTACTTAACTGTCTAACATATAGTAAATCGCCATCAACGCACCGCGATTTCTCCTTCTAATTTTGGTGAAATAGATTCTAGGTATTCGTATGTTTTTGCGTTATCATTTTCGACAAAAGGACGTCCTTGAAAGAGCCACGGTTGATCATTCGCAAATCCTAATTCTATATCAAACGGACCGTGCGAACCCGTTTCGCTTTTTGGAAATCTTTGATGAATATCGTACGCTAATTCGCGTAGCGTATTCAGATTTTTATCACTTAAAATGGGTTGCTCGAAGGTTGTTTTATTCATGACCGAACCGCCCGTTTGCGGCAAACGCCGAACGTCCTGTTCACGTGCGGGAGAGAGCAACACGTTATCGTAATTGTGTTGTAACAAATAGGTCTCCGCCGCTTGTCCATCTACCGCGCCACCCGCGCCACGACTGAAGGCAATCGTTACGTCGCGTCCGTCGTTGGTGGTAATTCCTTTGGTAATCACCACGCCCGAATGCTCCACATCCACCGTTGGGATGATCAAAATCGATGGAAAGACATTTTCAGGATTCAGTAAGTAACTTTGTCGCCATTTGAAGCTGCGCTCAGTATAAGGTGACGCCCAAACTTCTTTAATTCCTTTGATGATTTTATCGCGATTAACGACGTTGAATTTGGTTAAATTAAGTCCTGCGCCTGTGAACTCTGCGAGGTCTTCCATATTGGTATCACTTCGTAGGAAAACGGGTACATTTCCCAATCGATTCCCGAAAGTTTTTTTGAAACCACTTTCTAATTCCTCCACAAAATCAGGTAATAGTTCAATTTGCATAATCGCAGTGCGTAAGCGATTTAATTTCTCCAATGTAAAGCGATTCACCGCTTCCGCCGAACTACCATTATTTCGTTGTTGTTCCGCTTCTGCAAAACTTGCATTCAAGTATTCCCAGTAAGAACCATCATAACCGGGCATTTTTTGGTTCATGTGTTGGCGAAAAATTCCAAATGGAATCACCAGACCTTCTACTACATAATCGGGAAACATCTGTTTCAATTGTCCTAAATTTGCC